>CAJVYZ010000048.1 GCA_913009915.1 uncultured Gemmatimonadota bacterium
CGATATATATCAGTGTGACTGGAGTTCAGACGTGTGCTCTTCCGATCTCCGCCAGGAACAGGAACACGAAGACAAACGCCAGGCCGAAAATGAACGGTGCCAGGTTGCCCGCCGCTTTCTGCTGGTAGGTGATCCCCGACCAACTGTAGCCCATGCCTGTCGGCAGCAGTTGCCCGGCCAGCACTTCCATCTCCGCCGTAGCCTGGTTCTCTGAGGAGCCGGGGGCCGCCTGGCCCGAGATGGTGGCCGAGGGAAACATGTTGAACCGCCGTACCACTTGTGGCCCTGTGGTGTCGCGCACCTCTGCCAGGGCGCCGATGGGGATCATGCGGCCACTCTCGCTGCGCACCTCCAGGCGTGCGATGTCGCGCGCCCGCGAGCGGAACTGTTGGTCGGCCTGGACCATGACCTTCCAGGTACGGCCGAACACGTTGAAGTCGTTGACGTAGGCCGAACCGAGGTTGGCCTGCAGGGTATTGAACACCGACTGCAGCGGGACACCATAGGTCTTGGTGCGGTTGCGATCCACGTCGACGAAGATCTGGGGCACGTTGGCGCTGAAGTTCTGGCTCATTCGGGTCAGCACCGGGCTCTGGAACCCGCCGGCGACCATGTCGCGGGCAAAGGTCTCCAGCAGTTGGTACCCCAACCCCGTCCGGTCCTGTATTTCCATGGTGAAACCGCCGGCCGCGCCCAGGCCCGTAATCGGCGGCGGCCCGAAGGCAAAGGCCTCGCCCTCCTGAATGCCGAACAGGAACCCTTGCAGCCGGCCAATGATGCTGGCCACGTGGAGCTCGGCGTCGCCCCGGTCGTCCCAGGGGAACAGGGTGGCGATGACGGCGCCGTAGTTGGAGCCCTGCACTCCGTTCAGCAACGAGTAGCCGCCGATGGTAATGAAGGCTTCCACGCCTGGGGTATCACTCAGGACGGCGTTGATCCGGTCGAGCACCTCGGTGGTCCGCTCGCTTGAGGCTCCGTCGGGTAGCTGTACGTTGACGAAGAAGTAGCCCTGGTCTTCATTGGGAATGAACCCACCGGGCAACGTGGCAAAAGTGAGGTAGACCGTCACCAGGATGCCGCCGAACACGGCCATGGCGATGCCGGTGCGCCGGGTGACCCTCTTGACGGCGCCCATGTACTTGGCGGTGCCCTTCTCGAAGCTGTTGTTGAACCAGGTGAAGAACCGCCCGTGCTCGGTCTTGCTCGGCCGCAGCAGCATGCCCGCCAACGCCGGGCTCAGGGTCAGCGCGTTGATTGATGAAAACACCGTCGCCACCGAAATGGTGAGAGCGAATTGCTGGTACAACCGGCCGGTGAGCCCCGGCATCATGGTGGTGGGCACGAACACCGCCAGCAGCACCAGCGTGGTGGCGATGATGGGGCCGCCTACCTCCTCCATGGCCTTGGCGGTGGCTTCCTTGGCGGCCAGCTTCTCGGTGTCGATGATCCGCATGGTGTTCTCGACCACCAGGATGGCGTCGTCCACCACGATGCCGATGGCCAGCACCAGGCCGAACAGCGTCAGGTTGTTGATCGACATCCCCATCATCTTCATGGCCGCGAACGTCCCGATCAGCGAGACCGGGATGGTGATCGACGGAATGAGCGTGGTGCGGAAGTCCTGCAGGAAGATGAACACCGTGAAAATCACCAGCAGAATCGCTATGATCAGGGTTTCGATCACCTCAGAGATGGACGCCGAGATGTACCGGGTCGAATCGTAGACGATGCGGTACTCGAGGCCCTCGGGGAAGTTGCCCGCCAGTTCCTCCATGGCCGCGTTGATTCCCTCGGCAACCCCCAGGGCGTTGGACCCCGGTAGCTGGTAGATCGCTAGCCCCACGCTCGGCTTGCCGCCCAGTTGCACGTACCAGGAATAGTCCTGGGCCCCCAGTTCCACCCGGGCCACGTCCCGCAGCCGCACTATGGCGCCATCAGAACTCGTTTTGATGATGATGTTGCTGAATTCCTCCTCGGTCGTCAGCCGGCCGAGGGTGGTGATGGTGTACTCGAAGTTGAGGCCCGCCGGGTTGGGTGGCTGGCCGATCTTGCCGGCCGCCACCTGCACGTTCTGCTCCCGCAGGGCTCCCACCACGTCGTCTGAGGTGAGTTCCCGGGCCTTGAGCCGTCCGGGATTGAGCCACACCCGCATGCCGAAATCCTTGGCCCCCATCATCTGGACTTCACCCACGCCCCGCACCCGGGCCAGGACGTCCTTCACCTGGGTGGTGGCGTAGTTGCTGATGAAGACGTCGTCGTAGCGGTCATCCGGTGAAATCAGGTTCACCATCAGCGTCAGGTTGGTCGACTGTTTCTTGGTGGTGACGCCCTGGCGCTTCACTTCCTCCGGGAGGAGCGGCTCTGCCACCGACACCCGGTTCTGCACCAGCACAGCCGCCATGTCCACGTCGGTGCCGATCTCGAAGGTGACCGTCAGGCTCATGGCGCCGGCCGACGTGGATTGCGACTCCATGTAGATCATGTCTTCCACGCCGTTGACCTGCTGCTCGATGGGCGTGGTAACGGTCTGCTCCACCACCTGGGCGTTGGCGCCCGGGAACGTAGTGCTCACCTTGACCGTAGGCGGGGTGATGTCTGGCATGCTCTCGACCGGGAGCGTGGGGATCGAGATGAGCCCGATCAGCACAATCACGATCGCAATGACCAGCGCGAACACCGGCCGGTAGATGAAGAACCGGCTGAACATCAGTTGTCACTCCCTGCCGCGGCGGCAACTTCGGCCTCGGTCATGGGTGCGACTGGAAATCCGGGTCTGGCGCGGAGCATCCCGTTGACGATATATGTCTCCGTTCCATCGAGGCCCTGGGTAATGAGGGCCATGCCGTCGTCGGTGGTGTAGCCGATGGTGATGTACCGCTGATCGACGACACTCGAATCGCCGAGAACATACAGGTACTTGCCGCCCAGGTCGGTACCGATGGCCCGTTCATCGACCAGGATGGCGTCGCGCACCACCCGGGCCGGGACTCTGACACGGACGAACAGGCCGGGAAACAACACCAAGTCGTCGTTGGGCAGCACCGCCCTGATCTGGATGGTCCCAGTGGTCGGGTCCACGGTGTTATCGATGTAGTCGATCTTGCCCACATGACGGAACGCCGTGTCGACGGAGGTGGCCACGAACGCACTAACCATGGTGTCCGCCTCCGGTCGCGCCGCTATGTCCGCCGCTTTCAGCGCCAGAAGATTGAGCACCACCCGTTCAGGGGCTTCGAAGTAAACGAAGATGGGCTGCATGGCGTTGACCGTGGTGAGCAGTGTCTGATCGGTGCCTCCGACCAGATTACCCATGTCCACCAACCGGCGGCTCACCTGACCGGTGATGGGCGAGCGAACCAGGGTATAGCTGTAGTCGAGTTCCGCCGACGACAGCTGCGCCTCGGCGAACAGGACGCTGGCCTCGGACTTGTCCCGCTGCGCCACCGCTCGGTCGAGGTCCTGCTCGCTCACGGCCTCCGATTCGCGGGCCTGCCGGATGCGCTCCAGATCCGATACCGACAGAGCCAGCTGCGCCTCGGCGGACCGGAGGTTTGCCGCCGCCTCGTCCCGGGCGGCCTGGTACTGCTCGCGCTCGATCACGAACAGCAGATCTCCCTCATTCACTTCGGTACTCGGCGTGAAGTGCATGCTCTCCAGCCTGCCGGCCACCCGGGCGCGCACTTCCGCGGCGGCGACGGAACGCGTAGTACCGGTGAATTCGACGAACGGCGTCACGTCCTGCCGCACCGGCTGGGTCACGGTGACCTGAGGCGCGGCGAACCGGGGCCCGTCGTCGCCGCCGCATCCGGCGATCAGTACGGCAAGCATGAAGGACGGAACCACGGTGACGTTTGTGTGTCGCAACATGTTGTGTCCCAGGTTGGCGAAGAGAGAACCACACTCTCGCCGAGTGATAGTTTCAAAACTTGGGGTCAAGCAGTCAATCACGAATCACAATTCAGCAATCATCAATCTGGATGGTGTGGTTGTTCTAGCTAGAGGCGCCCTTTTGGCTATTGTAGGTGAATGCCAGGAATATCGAATGCCAGGTAATAACGAATATCGAATGTCGTGAACTTTACTTCGATATTCGTTATTCCGTGGCAGTCGTTATTCATTATTCCGTTCCACCGTAACCATCAATCACCACCACCTGCTCGGGCGGTCGGCCGCTGATCAGGCGGCGTCGAGTCGAGAGCCCAGCCACCACCCAGCGCACGATTCAAGTCGATGAGATTCTTGACCACCTGTCCCTGGCTGCTGGCGAATTGGTCTTGCTGGTCGAACAAGGATCGCTGGGCGTCCAGATAATTCTGGAAGTTGGTCAGGCCCGAGATGTACTGGATCCGTACCAGGTCCACGGACCGAACCGTCGCCGTCACCGCCTCCTGCAAGCGATCACGCCGCACCTGCTCCCGGTCGTAGGCCACCAGGGCCGTCTGCACATCCTCCAGCGCCAGCAGCACCGTCTGCTCGTAGAACACCAGCGCCTGTTCCGTACGCGCTTCCTCGGCCTTGATCCGGTTGCGGATCTTGCCGCCGGCAAAGATGGCCCAGGTAAAACCGGGGATGATGCCCCAGCCAAAACTGCCCGAGTTGCCCAGGTCGGCAAAATCGATGGCCTCGAGTTCGATGAATCCGGTCAGGGAGAACGACGGATACAGATCGGCCGTGGCCACACCCACGATGGCGGTCTGGGCCGCCAGCTCCCGCTCGGCGCGGCGAATGTCCGGCCGTCGACGTAGCAGGTCCGCGGGAACCCCCACGGTGATGTCCTGGTCGACTACCGGAATGGGCACCGAGTCGGCCAGGAGTTGTTTGAGAGCCCCGGGTTGTTGCCCCAGCAGGACGGCCAGCCTGTTCTCAGCCGCGATGAGTCCGATTTCCAGCGAAGGAATCCGCGCTTCCGTGTTTCCCAGATTGGACTCCGCCTGGGCTACGTCCAGAGCGGACGTCAGCCCAGCAGCAAATCGATTTCGTGTCAGCACCAGGCTCCCGCGCTGGCCCTCGGCGTTGGCCCTGGCGAAGGCGATCCGCGCCTGGAACGAGCGCACGTCCACGTAGTTGAAGGCCACCTCGGCGTACACCGTCACCAGTACGTCACGGTAGTCCTCTATGGATGCTTCCATGAAGGCGGTGGCAGCCTCTACGGTACGCCGGATCCGGCCGAACAAGTCTATTTCCCACGAAAGTCCCAATCCGGTATTCCATACGCCGTTTGATGTGACCGGTATCCCGGCACCAACGAGAATCTGACCTCGCGGACTGTTCTCGCTGATCATGACACGCGAATATGTCCCTGACAGGACGATATCCGGGAGAAGTCCTCCCTTGGCGATGCCCCTGAGCGCCCTAGTTTCCTTAACCCGGGCCACCGCGATGCCCAGGTCTTTGTTGGCGATTTCAGCCCGGCGGATGAGTTCCGTCAGTACCGTGTCGTTGAGGGCGGCCCACCATTCCTCGATCGGCGGCGTAGAGTCGGCCATCTCGGCGGTGACCTGGTCGGTCCACACGTCGGGCACAGGGGTAATCGGCTCGACGTAGTCGGGCCCGACCTTACAGGCGGCGATGCTGACCACCAGGAGGGAGAGAAGCAGTCTCGAGACTGGAGTGCGGGGGCCTGGATCTTTCATGGCTCGAATCCGGACTGGATGGGGGCTGTCGCAGCAACAATAATGCCCCCCCTGATCCTCCGGGAGGCCATCGTTTGGACCAATATGGACGCCGATTACATCCAACCACCTCGGATGCGCGGTCACTTAGACGCTGCCGGTAACGACTTGTTGAGTATGACGAACCCGATGACCCCGGCCAGCACCGAGGCCAGCAACACTCCCACTTTCGCCTGGGCAACGAGGGCCTCGTCGTACGGGAACGCCAGGTTGCTGATGAAGATCGACATGGTGAATCCCACGCCGGCCAACATGCTGGCACCGAGCAAATGCCCCCATGTCATGTCACCGGGCAGCGCAGCGCGCCCGGACTTGATGACCAGCCAGACGCAGAGCATGATGCCGACGGGTTTACCGATCACCAGACCGGCGATGACCCCAAGACTTACGGTGCTGGCAAGCACCCCGGTCGAGTCCCCCCCGAGCGGAACCCCGGCCATGAACAGTGCAAACACGGGAAGGATCAAGAACGCCTGGATCGGGTGGAGCAGGTGCTCCAGGCTGATACCGACCGGTCGCATGTCTTCGACCGCCAGGTACATGTCGTCCAGGGCATCCATCTGCTCCTTGTCAGACACCATGCTGTCCCGGGTCAATTCGGCATCCTCGAGTTCCGCCAGCCGCTTGCGGGAACGACTCAGGAACTCGCGGGGCTCCAGTGCGGCCTTGACCGGCACCACCATGGCCAGCAAGACGCCGGCGATGGTCGCGTGAATCCCGGAGGCGAGAATGGCTGCCCACACCCCTGTTGCCAACAGGAGGTACACCGGGGTGCTGCGGATGCCGCGTCGTCCGGCCAAGACGATGGAGACCAACAAGGCCGCCGCCACACCGAGCGCCACAAAGGACACGGACTCCGTGTAGAACAGGGCGATCACGGTGATCGCGCCCAGATCGTCGGCGATGGCCAAGGCCGTGAGGAACACCTTCAGGCTGGTGGGAGCTCTGCTGCCGAACAGCGCCAGGATGCCCAGGGCAAAGGCGATGTCGGTCGCCATGGGAATGCCCCAGCCGTGGGCGCCTTCCCCACCGAACGTGAGCACCGAGTAGAGCATGGCGGGCACGATCATCCCGCCGACGGCCGCGCTGACGGGGAGGATGGCCTGCTTGAAGGAGGAGAGTTCGCCTACGACCACCTCGCGCTTGATCTCCAGCCCGACCACAAAGAAGAAGATCACCATCAACCCGTCGGCGATCCAGTGACTCAGCGACAGCTTGAAAGTGTGCTCGCCCCAGGATATCCCGATATAGGTCTGGCTGATGGCGAAATAGCTGTCGGCCCAGGGGGAATTGGCCCAAACCAGCCCGGCCACGGCGCAAAACAGCAGCACCACGCCACCGGCGGCTTCCCAGCGGAAGAATTGCTGGAACATGCCGGCGCTGCGGCCGTTCGTCGTATCTGGAGCCGCCATACATCTCCACTCACTGCTTCAGCGTGAGATCCAAGCGTCGGGGTCGGTTGAGTCGGATGATAGAGATAGCCGTTGCGGTGGCCAACCGGAAGACTTGCCTCGAGTTGGAAGCGGCAGGACCCGTCGCCATGCCCTATTGCCTCTTATCTGTAGGCCGGTAGATTCAGGCCACTGTGGGGCCAGCGCCCTACCTACTCAAGCGTCTCAGCCGCCACTTCATACCTTGCGAGCCTCGTGACCAGTAGCCTGGCCACTCCAGCCGATTTGACCGCCACCCGCCGCGACGACGGGACCATGGTGGTGACCCTGGGTGGCGACTGGCTGCTGAGCGGCGTCCTCCCCTCCACCGACGCCCTGATCGACCAGCTACGCTCCGGCGTCAGCCGTCTGGCGTTCGACACCACGGCCCTGGCTGACTGGGACACGGGGGCCCTCTCGTTCGTCCTCCGGCTCTCGGGGACCGCCCGAACCGCGTCCGTCCCGGTGGATGCCTCCGGCCTCCCGGCTGGTCTCCAGCGGTTGCTGGTCCTGGCCGAAGCCGTGCCCGAAAAAGCCGATGCCAAGAGCGACGAGGAAGATTACGGAGTAGTCGACTGGATCGGACTGACAACCCTGTCGGCCAAGGCCTCCGCCGGTGAGACGCTCGAATTTCTGGGACAGTCGGTCATCGCCGTTTGGCGGTTCATTCGTGGCAAGGCTCGCTATCGGCGCTCGGACCTGACCCTCCTCCTCCAGCAAGCCGGCATCGAAGCGCTCGGCATCGTGGTGCTGGTGGCGTTTCTCCTGGGGCTCATCCTGGCGTTCGTCAGTGCCATTCAGCTGCAGCAGTTCGGGGCGGCCATCTACGTAGCGGACCTGGTGGGCATCGCCATGGTGCGCGACATGGGGGCACTGATCACGGCTATCGTCATGGCCGGCCGGAGCGGTGCAGCTTATGCGGCGCAGCTGGGTACCATGAAAGTGAACGAGGAGATCGACGCCCTCGCTACCATGGGCATCGATCCGATTGAATTCCTGGTGTTACCCCGGTTCGTAGCCCTGGTGCTCATGATGCCATTGCTCACCTTGTTTGCCGACGCCGTGGGCATACTGGGAGGGATGTTGGTGGGCATCGGCATGTTGGACCTGTCATTCACTGCCTATGCTCAGCAGTCGATTGGCGCCATCAGCGTGACGCACCTTCTCGGCGGGCTGTTCAAGGGCGCTGTCTACGGCATCCTGATCGCCCTCGCCGGGTGCCTGCGTGGCATGCAATCGGGCCGCAGCGCCGGCGCGGTCGGCAGCGCCGCTACCTCCGCGGTGGTGACCGGCGTCGTGTGGATCATCGCGGCGGCCGGGATGTTCTCCTTCGTCTTCTATCTGCTGGGGTGGTAGCCGCGTGCCAATAGCTGAACGCCGGTGTGGAGGGAATAGCCCATGACGTCTGCGTCCAACAACGGGGCTCCCATCATCTCGGTCGAGAACCTGACCATGTCCTTCGGAGATTTCGTGCTCCAGCGCGACCTCACATTCGAGGTCCACGCCGGGGACATCTTTGTGGTCATGGGCGGCAGCGGTTGTGGCAAGAGCACCCTGATGCGCCACTTGGTGGGTCTGCTGGAGCCGGCGGCGGGACGAATCCTCTACGGCGACCGGGATTTTACGGCCGCCTCCACCAAGGACCGCGACGCCATGTTACGGCGCTTCGGCGTCCTCTACCAGGGCGGTGCGTTATGGAGTTCCATGACCCTGGCCGAGAACATCGGGTTGCCACTCGGTGAATTCACCGACCTCTCGCCAGAGACCATCCGCGAGGTTGCCGCGGTCAAACTGGCGCTGGTCGGCCTGAGCGGGTTCGAGGACTACTACCCGTCGGACATCAGCGGCGGTATGCGGAAACGGGCCGGGCTGGCCAGGGCCATGGCCCTGGACCCGTACATCCTGTTCATCGACGAGCCGTCCGCCGGCCTCGATCCCATCAGCTCCAGATTGCTCGACGAACTCATCGTCGAGTTGCGTGATAGTCTCAACACCACGATCGTGATGGTCACCCACGAGTTGCCGAGTATCTTTGCCATCGGCACCAACAGCATCTTCCTCGATGCCGAGAGTAGAACCATGATCGCCAGCGGCCCCCCGACCGAACTGCGGGATCACTCAGACAATCCGACAGTCAGACGCTTCCTCAACCGGGGAGCGGCTCATGGCTAGCGCCAGTCCCAAACTCGTCGGAGCGTTCGTGCTGGCGGCCGTTGCCCTGTTGATCACCGGTATCGTGTTGTTCACTTCTGGAACTTTCTTCGCCACAACTTACGACTTCATCGTGTTCTTCGACGGCAATGTGAGTGGGCTCAATGCCGGAGCCCCAGTCAAATTCCGCGGCGTGGAGATCGGCGCCGTACGTGACGTGCGTATCGACATTGCCGGCGTCGCCCGAACCGATACTAGTGGTCTCGGGCCGGGGATCCCAGTGATCTTCTACATCGACCAACAGCGTCTGACACAGCGCGGGGCAAGCCACCGAGTGCTCCATCCTGATTCGCTCGAGGGGCTGATCGGCCTGGGCCTCCGCGCCGAGCTGAAGGTGGAGAGCTTCGTAACCGGGCGGCGCTATATCGAGTTGGACTTTCTTCCCAACTCAGTCGACAATCGCGTCAACGACCCGCTGGTGCCCTACACCGAGTTGCCCACGGTCGTCACCGGATTCAATCTCGCAGCCATCCAGGACGATCTCACCCACGTCCTGCGTGAAATCGGAGACCTGGAGCTGGCCGCCACTCTGAAATCCATCAAGGAGACGTTCGACAGCCTCCAGATGGTCATTTCGACACCGGAGATCCGTCAGGCAATGCGGAAGTTACCGAACTTGGTCCAGCAGATGGAAACGACCATGGCGCGCTACGCCGACTTGGCAGTGGAATTGGATACCACCATTGTGCCCTTCCGCGCGTCCATCATGAGGACCTCGGATCAGGCCGAGGTCACCCTCAAGGCGGCCGAGGAAAGCTTTACCGCTGTTCGCAACCTGCTCGACCCCGAATCGCCGATGGCGGTCCAGTTGGCCATCTTGCTGCAGGAAGTGGCCGCTTCCGCCAGAGCCACGGCTCAACTCACCGAGTACTTGCAACGCAATCAGATCGGAAGAGCACACGTCTGAACTCCAGTCACACTGATATATCTCGTATGCCG
>CAJVYZ010000049.1 GCA_913009915.1 uncultured Gemmatimonadota bacterium
GGCCGAGGTGAGGTGAGCTATTGTATGGGAAGGTGATTAGATGTGTGGTTGAGAAGTGACGTATATATGACAAGTAGACCTATGTATTAGTGAGTGGGTGACTTCAAGAAGAAGTAGAGAGTAGTTTTTTTGTTTTTTTTTTCAAGCAGAAGACGGCATACGAGATATATCAGTGTGACTGGAGTTCAGACGTGTGCTCTTCCGATCTGCTCGTCGTTCTGAAGCTTGGCCAGCAGGTTCAGAATCGCCGCCTGCACCGAAACGTCGAGGGCACTGGTGGGTTCGTCGCACACCACAATCCGGGGATCTCCGGCGAAAGCTCGGGCAATCGCGACCCGCTGTTTTAGGCCACCTGAGAGCTGGCGCGGCCGCATGTCGAGGTGACGGGGCGATAGACGCATCGCCTCCGCGAGATCCTCTACCCGCTGGTCGGCCTCCGCCCCATCGACGCCGGTGAGCTTGGTGACCGTGCGTCGCAGAATACGGCGCACAGTCCACATCCGGTTGAGGGCGGAATCCGGGTTCTGGAACACCATCTGCATGGCCCGCACCGCCTCGGCGCGACGGTCGGCGACGGTTGGCTTCATGGCTTTGCCGTCGAGGGTGATCTCGCCTCCCTCGTCGAGGGCATTAACCCCAATCAGGGTTTTGGCCAATGTGCTCTTACCCGAACCCGACTCGCCGACCAGGCCGAGAGTCTCACCCTCGGAGAAACCGAGGTCCACGCTCACGAGGGCCGGGATATCCTCGCCCCTTTGCTTAAAGGTAGTCGAGACGCCGGTGAGCTCGATGATCGTCTTGTCACCGACTCGACTCTCGATGGCGTGCTCCGGTGGTTTGGGCATATCGGCGATCCGGTCGCTGTGGTGACAGCGAGCCAGGTGCCCGCCTCCCAGGTCGACCATCGGAGGCGACTCGGTGCGACAGATGTCGTCGGCCAGCGAGCATCGGTCGACGTAGACGCAGGTGGGAAGTTCATCGCCGATCTGGGGAAGGTTGCCCGGAATGGTGAAAAGGGCACGATCGGTCTTGCGGAGGCCCTTGCGGGGGATGCTGTTGAGCAACCCGACGGTGTACGGGTGGTTGGGGTTGTCGAAGACCTCGACAGCGTTCCCTTCTTCGACCACTTTGCCCGCATACATGACGCCGACCCGGTCACACATGGTGCGGATCACACCGAGGTTGTGGGCAATGAGGAGTATCGCCGCGCCGATATCAGCCCGAAGCCCGCGGACGAGATCTAGCACTTCGGCCTCGACCGTGGCGTCGAGGCCGGTGGTTGGCTCATCGAGGACCAAAAGCTCCGGGTCGGAAGCCAGCGCCATGGCGATCACGACGCGCTGCAGCATTCCCCCCGAAAGCTGATAGGGGAATCGGTCGAGCACACTGCCGGGATCGCCGATGTGAACCTTCACAAGTGCTTCTCGCGCCTTGTCCTCGGCTGTGTTCTTGTCGTGGCCCAAGACGGTGAAACACTCGGTTACCTGCCGGCCGATGCGCAATGTCGGGTTCATCGCCGCCACCGGGTCCTGGTAGACCATCGAAGCATGTTGCGATCGCATACCACGAAGCTCACGTTCCGACATCGCGGTTACATCCTCGCCGGCAATGTGAACGGTACCTCCGGTGATGCGACCGTTCGATGGCAGGTAGCGCATGGCGGCATAGGCAGTTGTGCTCTTACCGCACCCCGACTCACCAACCAGGCCATACGCTTCGCCGGCACCGATGGTGAACGTGACGCCGCGGAGCACCTCTCGGGGTACGCCGCGAACGATGTAGGCGAGCTTGAGATCCTCGACAACGAGTGCGTCTCGAGCCGGGGGACCGGCGCCGGAGTCTTGTGATGGTTCTGCGACGATTGTCATGCCTTGTTCACCCTATCGATAGTGTCGGCGACCAGATTGACCGCGATGACGAGTGCAGCAATGGCGAGCGCCGGAAACACGGTGGGCCACCACTGGTTCGACTGAATAAGCACGAAAGTTTGGTTGATGTCGACACCCCAGTCAGGAGTGGTCACGTCGCCGGACGCGATGCCCAGAAAAGCGAGTGTTGCCACGGTGAAAATGGCGTAACCGAGCCGTACAGTCAGCTCCACCACAACCGTGCCGGTGATGTTGGGGTATATCTCCCGTGTCATGATGAAGAAACCGCCTTCACCTCTGAGTCGAGCTGACGTCACGTAGTCGAGTTCGGCCTCAGCGATCACCGCCGCGCGAATCGTTCTGGTGACCACTGGTGTGAACAACACCGCGATCACTGTGATGATCACAACGCGGGAGGTGCCCAGGGTGGTGGCCGCCAGCAGGGCGAGCAGGATAACGGGGATGGAAAGAAATCCTTCGATGATCCGACTGATGACATCATCGACTATCCCGCGATAGAAGCCTGTGACCAGGCCGAGCAATGTGCCCATTATGACGGCGAGGATCGCCGCGGACGGCGCGGTGAGGAGCACGCTCCTGGAACCCCAAATGACGCGGGAGTATACGTCTCGACCGATCTGATCAGTGCCAAACCAGGCTTCGCTGCTCGGCGGCAGGCGGGCACCCAGAATACTGCCGTCGGCGAGGCGCACCGGATCGAGCGGATCGTATCGAGCGATGACGTCGGCGAACAGGCCGCAAAAGATCCAAAAAGCGACAATAAGGGTGCCGATGACGAAGGCGGGGCTCCGATAGAGGAGCCGCAGCCGTTCCCTACGGGCCTGCCTGCGTTCGGCGGCCCGGTCGATTTCGGGTTCAACTGCTGCTGGCACGAGGTCGGTCTCCGGCCCGCCGCTTCCGTTGTCGTCGCTCATGTCAAGCCCTTCATCCCTTGATATCGAGTCGGGCCCGGGGGTTCATCCAGGCAATGGTGATGTCGGCGGCGAGGGTTGCGATCATGAAGATGATGGCAACCGTGATTATGCCCGCCTGAAGGATGGCCAGATCCTGCTTCTGAGCAGCACCCAGGATCAGATTTCCCAGACCCTTATAGTTGAAGAGGACCTCGAGGGCGACCAGGCCGCCGAAGAGATAGCCGATCTGGGTGCCGATCACGGCCACGGTCGGCTGGAGTGAGTTGCGCAGGATGTGCCCGCTCACGACCTTGCGATTACTGAGTCCTTTCATGTACGCCGTGCGGGTGTAGTCGGCCTCGATGGCTTCGATCGACCCCGCTCGGGCAACTCGGGCGATGTAGCCGAAATACACCAACAGGATCGCCAGCGCCGGGAGCATGAGGTAGTTGAGCTGTGTCAACAGACTGGACCCGTCTGGCGCGTCGGCAATGGCCGGGAACCACCCGAGTCGGATGCCGACGAAATACTGCAACATGATTCCCGAGACGAACTCAGGAATCGCCGCACTGGATACTCCTACCGTGACAATTGACCGGTCTATCAGCGTGTCTTTCTTACGCGCGGCATAGACCCCAGCGGCGATGCTGATGGGAATTGTCATTGCAAGAGCGAAGGCAACGAGCAGAGCCGAGCGACCTAACGCCGGAATTATCAAACCGCGTACGGGTGTGTCTAGCTCGTAGGAGACGCCGAAGTCGAATGTGGCTGTGTCAACCAGCAGTCTCCCAAACTGCGTGAACATGGGGTCGTCAGACCCGATCCGGTCCCGAATCAGCTGATACGTCTCTTCGGAGGCGAAGGGACCGGCGATGGTGCGGGCCGGATCGCTGGGGAACACGCCGGTGAGCAGGAACACGATGACGATCAGGATGAACAGTGTCACCAGCGACAGCGCCAGTCGTCTGAGAATGAATCGTCCCATTTATCCCAGCAACGTAGAGATGCTCTTCACCCTTCTTGTCAATCGCCACGGGGACCGGGCCGCCCGCATCCCCATGGCGCTGACTTGATCCGACCTAGCCGCTCAGAGAGGCTCCGTTCACAATGATGTGACCCAACGGGGTGAAGACTATCCCCTCGACACCTGCCCTTGTTGCCGACAGGTAGTCGAAGAAGTACGGGTAGATAGCCGGCACGTTGTCCCAGAGATGCTTTTGGATCGATCCGATGGCCGTCTTCTGACCCTGAACATCAATCGCGCTCTGATAGTCCTTCACCAGAGCGTCGAAGTCGGCATTGGCATATACCGACGAGTTCCACACACCGTTGGTCTCCAGTGCCGAAGTGAGATACACGTCCGGTGTCGGGCGATGACCGTAGTCGACGATCCCGAACTCACTGGAATTGAAGCACGGTGGCTCACCTTCAGCGCTCTCAGGACACCAGCTGTCTCCATAGAACGTGGCCTGGGGATGCTGATTGACTGCAAGGTCGAAGCCGGCGTCTGCTGCGTTGCGCTGGATGATCGCTGCCAGGTCCGGAATCTCCTGAAGGTCGCCGTGATTGATCGCGCTGGAGAGGCCGTCAGGGAATCCGGCCTCGGACAACAAGGCGCGGGCCCCGTCGATATCGCGGGTCCGCTGTGGCACCGCGTCGGGGTCGTAGAACGGCAGGCTCTTGACGATCGGATGGTCGTTTGCGATCCGGGCTTTCCCTCCATACAGCAGCGTCACCATCTCCTCACGGTCGATCGAGAGGGCCATCGCTTGGCGCACCCGAGGGTCAGCACCGCTGAACTGGCCCTGAGCAGTGTTGAACCACACCTGACGGTGGGTTGCCGCCTCGGTCTGGGTCACAACAAAATCGGGATTATCGAGGAGTCCCTCGCCGCCGATCACCGAGAACTGCTGGATGGCGTCGACTGCGCCGTCCTGAAGTGCAATGACCATGGTATCGGTAGATTCGAACTGCTGAAGCTCGACCGAATCGAGAAACACGTCGCCGCCCCACCAGTTCGGGTTGGGTGAGTATTTCACGGTCTGACTCTCGACATAGCTGTCGAGGATCCACGCCCCGGTCCCGGCCGGTCGGCCGTCCAAAGTGGTCCCGACCTCGTAATCGGCAGGTGTGATCAACGACTGGGCATTGAACGTCGACACCAGCACCGGGAAGTTCCCGTTGGGACTCACCAGGGTGATGACAGCCACCGCCGGATCCGACGCGTCGGTCGACCCTTCGGCGACCACACTGCCAAGACCGGCATTGTTGGCGGCGGCCATACGATCCATTGTCGCCGCCACATCGGCCGACGTGAAGTCCGAACCGTCCTGCCACTTGACACCCTGACGAAGCTGGAAGGTCCACACGTCGCCTACCTCGTTGGTTTCCCAACTTGTGGCCAGACCTGTATCACCAAGGGTCACCCCGTCATCGGAGACGGCAACCAGATACTCGAAACTCTGCGCCAGCACGCTATAGGTGCCTAGGTCCAACATGTTGACCGGATCGAGCGGGCTAGACGGAGTCTGGATGGCGATAACTATCGAACCGCCCGCGACCGGAGCCACCGTAGTCGCAGTCGCCGCCGCCGCCCCGGCCGCTGTTGTCGTGGTGACAGCAGCCTCGCCACTCGCCGCGATGACCACTGACATGAACGGTAAACCAAGCCCCAGGATGGCTCCCCGTCGCAGAAAATCGCGGCGGCTTATCTTCCCCCCGGCGTAATGCTCAATGAGATCCAACTCGACAGGATTCGCTGAGCGGCGAGCCCAATCAAAACTTTTCCAATCCATGCTGCCACTTCCTCTTGGTCCAGGGTGACGGAGAGTCGACATCGTCTTGCCCGCGCGAACGAGATCGATGGCAACAACTCCCCGGAGGAAAACGTAGTCTGTTCGCTAGAGCGAAGCAACTGAGTGTCGCGATCGAGTGGGATGATCGCGACAAGACCGCGATCTCTGGCGAGAAGACTGTCTCGGATCTCACCGTGGGGGATACCCTGGACCGCGATGTGGTACCAACCGCAGCGCGGTACACAACCGGGGAGAATGGCTGGCGAGCGGCCATGCCAAACCCGGAAAGGAATCGTGCCGAGCGCTTCCGGGCGTGGATCACAGAAGACCTCCTCCCAACCTGTAGTCCTGCCCCAAGCCCGGGCGCCCAGCCCTCGAGAAGCGCCCTGGGATGTTCGCGCAGGAATCCGCCCGCCTGGCCACTGCTCTGGAGCGTCGCCACCCCGAGGACGAGTGCTAGAGCTGGCGCGCCAACGGTCACTCGGTCGGATAGGTGCGCCGCCGAGCGCATTCGTGCCGATTCTGCACACGTGCGAGCCTTGGCGATATGACGCACGTTCCGGTGATCGCCTGCTACAGCGGGTGCCCGCTGATTGGCCTTCGCGAAGTAAAGGCCAACGCCGTGATGTGGGCGGCGGTGGCCGCCGTGAAGTGACCGGTGTGTCTCCGGCACCTGATGCAGTGGCAATTGATGACGTGTCGCAGCGGACCGTCGGCCCGGTAGGTCAAGGCGTTGCACAGGCAAGACCCGGTTTGGCTCACGTCGAGTGACGAGCCACATGAAGAACGGCCCCCCGGGGGAAACTAGTCGGGTGCGCTCACCGCTTTCCGGTCAAACTCCGGCCTAGACGGCACCTGTCATGCATGTCAAGCCGAGACTGAACACGGATTCCCTGGTCAGCACTGCGCTGACGACCACCTCCGCCGAGCGGACCAAGCCGCTGGTAGCCGCCTTGGGCGCGAAGGGGGTAGACGCCAAGTCCACCTGGCGCACGACGGAGAACAAGACGGCCAAGGCGATCATGGACACGATGGTCGAGCTGGAGATTGACCTCCTCGTCATCGGAAGCCACGGACAGGGAAGGTTCGAGGGACTGTTGGGCTCCACCGGGACCAAGCTGGTTCGCCACGCCCCGGCATCTGTGCTCGTGTTGCGGGAACCCAACAGCAAGGCCTGATCGGCACCAATGACCAGAGCCGACATCCCCAGAAGCAACGACGGGGTCATCGGACCGTGGATCAATTGCATGATCAAGACCTTCCTGACGTTGAAGCCGTCGTCGGCCGAGAAGTCTCCGAAGTCAACCTGCCCCCTTCCCCGGTTTCTTGGTTCGCCGGCCCAGCCGCAACAGGATCGTTGACCTGGCCGGGACGAGAACATACGGCTTGGGGGTCATGCCCTTGATGACCGGCCTGCGAACGATGCGGACGATCGCGTACAGGCCGATGGCCAGGTGAACGGTCGCCATCGTCCAGAAGAAGCCGGCAGGACCGAATGCGCTCATTGCCAAGGACGCGCTGAGGGGCCCAAATATGGCACCGACCCCTGTCACGAAGACCACTGCCACGCTCGCCGTCACCGCCCGGCCCGCGGGGAGCACATCAATGACATGGCTCAGTGAGAGCGAGTACATCGGGAACGTGAAGCCCCCGAAGAGAAACATGACAAACAGGATGGCAGGTCCATCCGGAGGCAACCCGGCGGCCATGGCGGCGGCCGCCGCCGCCAACAGCGTGACGAAGAGCATGGATCGGCGTCGCCCGAGAATATCTGACGCGAAGCCGACCGGCCACTGGAGCACCACCGATCCAATCGCGGCCGCACCCACGAAGAGGGCGGTCCGACCCGGCGGCAACCCCACCTGAGTCGCGTATACGCCCGCCATGCCGATCAGCGCTCCGTTGGCGATGCCGGTCCCCAGGGCACCAACTATTCCAAGCGGGGCCGCTTCCCAGATCTCGCGCGGTTTCAGCCGGGGCGGCGTCACGAAGGCCGGAGCCGAGGTCCCTGAAAGAGAAACCGGAACAACTGCCAGAGCGACCAGGGCACCTGCTATCAAGAAGAGGCTCTGGCCTGCGGGGTCTCCCGCGCCGATCAGCATCTGACCGAGGCCGAGTCCTCCCATCGCGACCACCATATAGACCCCCATGACTCGGCCGCGATTGGAGTTGGTGACGGCATCATTCAGCCAGCTCTCGGCGACGACGTAGAGCCCGGCCATGCTGAACCCGAACACCAGCCGCAAGAAAATCCACGGTGCGGGGGCGACCCACAAGGCATGGGCCAGAGACGAGGCGGCCACCAGCGACGACAGGCCGGCGAACACGCGTATATGCCCGACTCTGGCCATGATACGAGGAGCAACTTGGGAGCCGACCAGGAACCCGGCGAAATAGCTCGCCATGACGAAACCGGTCGTGGTGGTGTCGAATCCTTCGAGTTCGGAGCGCACGCCCAGCAAGACGCTTGTCAGACCGTTTCCCACCATCAGCAACAAGACGGCGACGAACAGGCCCCAAGAGGAGAGCAGGGTCCGCTGCTCCGTCGTCATATCAAGCAGGCTCGTAGGTTCGGGGAGTCTGAACTGACCGTGTGCCGGCGCGCGAGTCTATCCCTCGGGTGGGGGACGTTGCGCCGAATTCAGCTCCCCAATACGGTGGGGCGCCGCCACGGGCGCAGTGATGCCGCGGCCGGAATCCTCTCTCCGGCCACCTCCAGGTTGAATGTGCCTGCCTCCACCCAGTCCTTGGTGACACCGTCTGGCGAATTCACGTACCCCATTGCCAGCGGCCGATCAAAGACGTAGCTCCACATACCTGAGGAAGTACGGCCCACCAGCTCGTCGTCGCGATAGATCGGCTCGTCGTGATACAGCAGACGTTCCTCGTCTTCGAGCTTGAACTGGACGAGCCGCTTGGTACTGGGCGAAGCCCGGCGGGCCAACAACGCATCGCGACCAAGAAATCCTCCTGGCTTGTCCCACGCCAGGGTGAACGCCAGCCCCGCCTCCAGCGGAGTGTCCTCGTCAGTGATGTCGTGACCCCAGTGCCGGTAGCCAGACTCGAGCCGAAGAGTGTTCATCGAGTGATAACCGGCATGGCGCAATCCGAAATCGTCCCCGACGGCGGTGAGGGCGTCGTAAACCTCCGATGCGTCGTCCCACGAGGGGTATAGCTCCCAGCCGAGCTCACCCACATAGCTAATCCGCATGGCCAGGAACTCGATTCCGGCGATCTCCATCATCCGCGACGTGCCGAAGGGGAAATCCTCGTTGGCCAGGCTCATGTCAGTGAGGCGGGCCAGCAGGTCCCGTGAGCTCGGCCCCATCACCCCGAGCGCTGCAAAGTTCTCGGTCACGTCGGTGATCGCCACATCGCGGTCTCGGCTGTGGCGCCGCAGCCAGGCGGCATCCCGGGTCCTGGTGGCGGCGGCCGATACTACGAAGAACTCGGTCTCCGCGCGGCGGGTCACCGTGAGGTCGGCCTCGATGCCGCCTCGATCGTTGAGCCACTGGGTATAGACGACCTTGCCGCACGGAACGTCGACATTCGCCCCAGACATCCAGTTCAGAAGTGCGAGGGCGTCGGGGCCCTGCACGGTGAACTTGCAGAACGACGTCTGGTCGAACAGGCCGACTTGGCCCCGAACGGCCCGACATTCGACCCCAGAAGCCTCGAACCAGTTCTGCTTGCCGTAGGAGTACTCGTAGTGCCGCTGCTCGCCCGCCGATGCATACCAGTTGGGTCGTTCCCAGCCGGCGGTTTCGCCGAACACCGCGCCCGCCGTGTCGAGTCGATCGTGCAGCGGCGAAATCTTGATGCCGCGGGCACTCTCGTACTGGCGAAACGGCCAGTGCATCGCATACAACAGGCCGAGGCTCTCGGAGATCCTTCGCTCGAGAAACCCGGCGTCGGACTGGAACGAGAACGTGCGCCGAATGTCCACCGGCCACAGGTCCATTGGCGGGTGCCCGTCGATGATCCAATCCGCCAGCGCCCACCCGACTCCTCCGGCGCTCTGGATGCCCACAGAATTGAACCCGGCTGCGACGAAACACCCATCGAGCTCTGGCGACTCTCCGAGGTAGTAGACGCCATCAGGGGTGAAGGCCTCCGGACCGTTGAAGAAGAGCCGGATCCCGGCCTCCCCGATGGCCGGCATGCGGTGGATCGACTTCTCGAAGATTGGGCCGACGTGCTCCCAGTCCTCTGGCAGCGTGCCGAACGTGAAGTCGCGGGGAATGCCGCCGAGTTTCCACACCTTCCCCCTGGGCTCGAAGAACCCGGCCATGACCTTGCCGGCCTCTTCCTTGAAGTAGGTGTACCCGCTGGGATCGCGGACGGTGGGCGCCCCCTTGGGTACCCCGGCGATGGGCTCGGTGACCACGTAGAAATGCTCGCACGCCTGCAGGGGAACGCTGACTCCGGCTCCGGAGGCAAGTTGGCGTGTCCAAATCCCGGCCGCCAGCACCACGGTCTCGGCCTCCACGTAGCCGGCTTCGGTGTCTACGCCGATCACCCGCCCGTTGTCCGTGCGCAGCTTCTTGACGGCGGCACCTTCGACGATCCGGGCGCCGCGGTTCTTCGCCCCCCTGGCGAGAGCCATGGTGGTGTCGACCGGGCTCGTCTGTCCATCCCTGGGGATGTATACC
>CAJVYZ010000050.1 GCA_913009915.1 uncultured Gemmatimonadota bacterium
TCGTCCGCGCGGCCGAACTGATGGGCATCTACCGCGAGGCACCACTCGGTTTCGTCGACGCCTCGATCGTGGCCCAGGCCGAGCGCTTGGGGCTGGTCTCGCTCCTCACCACCGACCGCCGGCATTTCTCCCTCGTCCGCCCTCGGCACGTATCGTCATTTCGGCTGGAGCCCTAGGGAATGTTGAATAATGAATGCCAGGAATAATAAATATCGAAGTGAACTTCGACCTTCCAACTTCACTTCGATATTCGATATTCGCGGCGGTCATTATTCATTATTTCCTAGCCGGATTTCCTAGAGAGCGCGGGGGTCGAACCATGACCAGAGCCAGCACCATAGGGAATGTTGAATACTGAATGCCCGGAATCATGAATATCGAGGTGAACTTCGATCTGCCAACTTCACTTCAAGATTCGATACTCGCGGCGGTCAATATTCATTACTCCCCATGCAGGAGCGTGGGGTGTGCGGCGAGGGATGCTGATCACTGATTAATGAATGTCGGCTAGCTCACCCGACATAGCCGACCTGGAGCGTTTCGGCAACGGCTCCAAGGGCCTTGTCCCTCGTCCACAGCGTGGACCGGGACAGAAGCGCAGACGCGAGCAAGTGCACATCGATCCAGCCGAGCCCCTTGCCCGGGAGCTTCCGATCCGATACCAAGTGCAGTACCTCTTCATGGCTCGCGACGGTAGCGGTGGGAAGGGTTGTCAGC
Source organism: uncultured Gemmatimonadota bacterium (assembly GCA_913009915.1). GTDB lineage: Bacteria > Gemmatimonadota > Gemmatimonadetes > Gemmatimonadales > GWC2-71-9 > N074bin45. The sequence continues at coordinate 718 of CAJVYZ010000050.1, forward strand.
AAAGCGAGGATCTCCGCTCGGTTCTTCAGGTTGCCGCAGGCAAGCTCACCGATAACGAACGGATGGCAGATAACGAGACCTTCCCTCAGCACGCCTGTCAGCTTTCGGTCGCCCTTGCGCAGATGGTCGATCCAGACAGACGTATCGACCAGGATCACGCGGCGTTGGTGCGGCGGCGCGGGGAGGCCTTGAGTTTTTTCTCACTGCCCCCCAGAGCGGCCAGCCGGCGAGCGCTCTCGAGAGCAATCAGCGCCTCTAGACCAAGGCGAACCAGAGCTGTCTTCTCCTTGACCCCCGTCAGTCGCGCGGCCCGTTTGAGAAGGCTGTCTTCGATGTTCAAAGTCGTCCGCATATGTATCAATATGCATTGTTTGTGCAGACGCGTCAACCCCTTGTCAGGGTCGGGACGCCGGCCCGACAGGCCTGACAGCGATAGCCGGCGGTCTGAGGCACCCAGGGAATGTTGAATATCGAATGCCAGGAATAGTGAATATCGAAGTGAACTTCGACCTTCCAACTTCACTTCTATATTCGCGGCGGTCATTATTCATTTTTCCCTAGCCGTACCCCTAGCCAACATGTAGCTTAGATTCCCGGGCGAAACCCCACCCGCCACCGACCCGCGCACCAACGCAATGAGGGCTCCCATGACGGACGACCTTCCCCTGAAGCCCCGCAACAGCGACATCGACGCCTGGGGCGTGAGCCACACCGGCAAGGTCCGCAAGGAGAACCAGGACCACTTCTTCTGCGGCTCGATGTCGCGCGGGGTGGTGGTCGACATCACCAGCATCCCCGAGGGCGAACGGCTGGTGGACGAGGAGCGGCTGGCATCGTTTGCCATGGTGGCCGACGGCGTCGGCAGCGGTGGCGGCGGCGAGGAGGCGGCCCGTACGGCGGTCCAAGGGTTGGTCGAGAAGGTGGCCCAGACGTTCCACGAGGCCTACACCACCTCGGCCGCCGAGCCGGAAGCGTTCACCAAGCTGCTGACCGACGCCGCCATGGAATGCCATGAGCGCCTGATGGACCGCACCGAGCACGACCCGGAGCACAAGCGCTACGCCACCACCCTCACGCTGTTCCTCGGGCTGTGGCCCCACGCCTACCTCCTCCAGGTGGGCGACAGCCGTTGCTACGTCTTCCACAACGGCGAACTGACCCAGATTTCCCGCGACCAAACCATGGCCCAGGCCCTGGTAGATCAGGGGGTCCTGACGCAGAGCCGGGCCGAGGGTACCAGATGGGCCCACGTGCTGTCGAGCGCCATCGGCGGCCAACAGGCCGAACCGGTGGTGACCCGCTTCGTGCGCGACTGGGGCACCATCGTGCTGCTGTGCAGTGACGGGTTGACCAAGCACGTGTCGGACGAGCGCATCAAGGAGCTGGCCTCGACCATGACCAGTTCGCGGCAATTGTGCGAGGACCTCCTCCAGGAAGCTCTCGACGACGGCGGCAGCGACAACATCACCCTGATCGTGGGACGGACCATCAAGCCGCAAGACTGATCGACCCCTCACGATTACTTCATCGAGTCTTTAGAGCACCGGCTGCCTATCACGATCCGTGCAACATCACCCGCAACGGCGGGGTGATCGGCGAGCCGCGCCGGTTGCTCAACGCGTCAGTGGAAGCGTTCGAGGAGATGACGCCCAACCGCGAGCACAACTGGTGCTGCGGCGGTGGCGGTGGCATGCACTCCATGCCCGAGTATCGAGACGTGCGCCTTCAGAGCGGGCTCATGAAGGCTCGGCAAATCGGTAACACCTCGGCACGGGTGGTGGCCACCACCTGCGCCAACTGCCAACTACAGTTGAGCGACCTGAACGAGCATTACGGCCTAGAGGTGGAGTGCGTCAGCGTCACCGAGCTGGTGGCCAAAGCGCTCAACTGAACGAGAACGGTATCGCCTGAGAAGCCGCCCGCAGGCCTACTCGCACATCTGCAGGTACCCGCCCATCACCCCGCCGCCCAGCAGGTTGGCCACGGCCACACTGCCCACTCCCGGCAGGCCGGTGAGTACGTCACTGCCGGTCATGGCGGTAACGACCATGAACACCGTCGAATAGGCCACCAGGCCGAACGTTGCCCCGGACACGATGTTGAGCGGTACCCGGTAGCGATCGAACACCGCCACCGCGCCGATCCCCAACAATCCGAACGTCATGAAATGGAGCCCCGTCAGAGTCAACAGCTTCCCGCCGAACAGGGCCCCGTTGGCGATCCGCGCAACGATGGGGAAGTCGATCTCCACGGCCCACGGTCCCAGTACGGCGTGGCCCAGCGCGGCGGGAGTGGACAGTGGCGCCAGGTGGAGCAGGTCGCTGAAGAAGAAGAAGGCGGCCACGGTGCCGGCGGCCAGGAACCCGCCCCGCAGGCCTTGGGTGATACGGCTCGATTCGGTCACAGCCACCCCTCAGTCGGCGGACACTCGCGAGTAGGCGAACAATCCTGCTGCCATGGTGGAGACGGAGACCCCATTCGGCCTCGGAGCACCCAGTCTCTGATGTCTGCTCATCGACTCCACTTGCCGTTCACCGCTCACCGCTCACTGCTCACTGCTCATCGCTCACCGCAAGAGCCTTGATCGCAGCGCCAATGTCACTCCCGAATACCCGAAACGCAAGCTGGCCTCGACGGCGCCTGCCTGTCGACGATAAAGATGTCTTCACTGTTGTTTCACAGTTCTTTCATTGGATGTCGAGAGTTGTGGAGGTAGTGCCGCAGCACCGGTAAATCCGGATAATTCTTCTCCCGTTAACGGTCCATAGGCCAACTGGTTGACGAGCCACGACATAGCGTTGAACCACGCTGCTTGCCGAAGGCAGGGACCAGGGGCCTATGACTTGCACCCGTTGGGGTTTTCAATAGAACGAATGCTGCAGAACGAATGCTGCCCCATCCGAGACAGGAGCAGGCCGATGAGCCATTCCGAGCTGGCCGCGATCGAAGGAACGCTGAGCCAGATTCCCTTTCCCAAGAAGTTCGCCGTCGAAACCTGCGCCGAGTGCAACCTGGCGTGCGGCATGTGTCACCACCCGAACATGGTCCGTCCGAAGGGCACCATGCCGTTTCCGCTGTGGCAGAAGTGTGCCGACGAAATCGCCGCGACGGCGCCGTACACCGAGTGCTGGTTCTCGTTCTGCGGCGAACCGTTTCTGGAACCGGAGCTGCTGTTCAAGTTTCTCCACTATGGCAAGTCGGTGGGACTGGAATCGCTCAACGTCAACACCAACGGCATGCTGTTGACACCGGATCTGGTCGAGCCATTGCTCGATACCGGCCTGGATCTGGTCGTGTTCGGAATCGACGGCTTCACCAAAGAGACGTTCGAAGCCATTCGCATCAACGCCGACCGGGACACGGTCTATGCCAACGCGGAATACCTCCTCGACGTCATCAAGGCCCGGGGCGAAGGACCGGAAGTCCAAATCCAGTTCATCGAAATGGACGAAAACGAACACGAACTGGAAGAGTTCTCCCAGTATTGGCTGGAGCGCGGAGCCACTCTCAAGGTACGCCGCAAGCTGAGTTGGGGCGGCAAGTTCGACACCTTCGAGGTCTTCCAGGAAAATCGCATCCCCTGTCCCTGGTCGTTGACCATGATGCACGTCTTCTGGGACGGCCGGGTGCCCCGCTGCCCGGGTGATACCGAGGGCGAGGAAGGCGCCGGCAACGCCTGGGAGGCGTCCCTGGCCGAACTGTGGGGCCGGTTGGGAGGCTACCGGCAGAAGCACCTGGAACACCGGTGGGACGAGCTGCCGGAGCGGTGTAACACCTGCACCGACTGGGCAACGGGTGCCGCCGAGCGTATCCGTCCCGACACCAGCCCGCCATGTGCCTGCTGACGCGCGCGGAGACGACAGCGGTGGCTCTCCCGTGACCACGCTGTACCTGTGCGGGGCGGGTAACTCCGAAGGCGTGCGGTTGGCGCAGACCGTCAACCAGCGAACGCCGCAGTGGGATCGCCTCCTCTTGCTGGACGACGATCCCGCCAAGGCGGGCGGCCGGCTGTGTGGGGTAGAGATCGCCGGGCCGTTCGATCTGCTGGCCGATGCCGACGCCGACGGCGACCGGGTTGCCAACCTGGTGGCCCGCACCACCCGCGGGCGCCGGGGCGCGCGCCAGAAGATCGCCACCTTCGATATTCCCTTTGCGCCGCTGATCGACGCCGGTGTGAATGCCGACTGGGTCGATATCCGCAACGATGACATCACCGTTTATCATCACGCCACGCTGGGGCCCGAGGTCGTCATCGAAGGGGGCTCGGTGGTGTTCATGGGCGCCGTGGTGGGCCACGAATCCACCGTGGGTCCGGGCTGTGTCGTCGCCGCCAACGCGGTCATCAATGCGCGCGTGGTACTCAACGAAGGCGTCTACGTCGGTTCCAACGCTACCATCCTCCCGGAGATCACCGTTGGAGAATACGCCACCATCGGCGCCGGATCGGTGGTGCTGCAGGATGTGCCCGCCGGCGCCACCGTGATGGGCGTGCCGGCCCAGATCATCTCGGCGCCATCAAGGAACGGCGCCGATCAACCCATGGCCTCGGGACAGCTACCGTTACCGCGACATTCCTACTCGCACGCGGAACTGGAACAGGCAATCGCCGACATCTGGGCAACGGTTCTCGAGGTCGACGGTGTCGGATTCGAGGAGAACTTCTTCGATCTCGGCGGTACCTCGCTGCTGGCGCTCAGGGCTCACGAACGCATCGTGGAGGACATCGGTGGAGATCTGGCGTGCACCGACATGTTCCGCTTCACCACCGTGCGGTCGCTGGCCCAGCATCTCGATCACCACATCCCCACGGGATCGGGCGGCACGGGGTGGGAGCGCGCCCAATTCAGGCGGGCGGTGATGTTGGGACGGCGAGGGGAACTGGCGGGATGGTGACGAAAGCGAGGGCAGCGAGGGCAGCGAGGGCAGCGGGAGCAGCGGGGGCAGACGAAAGCGGGGGCAGCGAGGGCAGCGGGAGCAGCGAGGGCGGGGGATGTCGCTTTAGCGACAGGTGCCGAGTCTCGGCTTTAGCCGAGGGTCAGACGGTAGAGCGGTAGCGCGCGTATTGGGTCGGGAGTAACTTCGCCGCAGCCACCAGCCACCAGCCACCAGCCACCAGCCCACGTGGAAACCCTCGCCCTCCTACTGATCGCCCTCGCGGGCTTGGCCTACGGGCTCGTGTCCGGTGCGCTCGCCAAGAGCATCATCACCGGTCCCATGGTGTTCACCGCCGTTGGCTACCTGCTCCATCGCGCGGGACTCCTCCATATCGAAGGTGTCGAGGAGGGCGTGAAGCTTCTGGCCGAGGCGACGCTGGTGGTGGTGTTGTTCGCCGACGCAGTGCGGATCGACCTCCGGGGGCTGCGGCGGGACCACAATCTTCCCTTCAGGATGCTGGTGTTCGGTCTGCCGCTCGGCATCCTGCTCGGGACCGTGGTCGCCATGGTGCTGTGGCCGGGAGTGTCGCTGTGGCAGGCCGCGGTCCTGTCCGCCATTCTCGTGCCCACCGATGCCGCCCTGGGCCAGGCGGTGGTGACGATGAAGGCGGTACCGGTCCGGCTCCGCCAAGCCCTCAACGTAGAAAGCGGCCTCAACGACGGCATCGCCCTCCCGTTCGTGCTGGTGGCGGCCAGCGTAGCCAGCGAGCACGCCACCGGGTCCGCCGAGTGGCTTCGATTCGGTCTGCTGCAACTGTCGCTCGGCCCACTGGCTGGTGTACTCGTTGGCTTCTTTGGCGGCAGGATGGTGGACCACGCCGTCGGCAAGAGGTGGTGCACGGAAGATTTCGAAGGCATCGTCCTCCTGGCGCTGCCGATCATCGCCTACCTCCTGGCCGTGCTGATCGGGGGCAATGGTTTCCTGGCCAGCTTCGTGGCCGGCATGGTATTCCGTGGCGTGGCCCGGGACCGGTGCCACCCGGTGGTGACCTTCGTGGAAAACGAGGGCCAACTCCTCATCCTGGCCACCTTCGTTCTGTTCGGGGCGTTGATGCTTCCCGAACTCGGTCTCATTGCCGACCCCCGGATCTGGCTCTACGCCGTTCTGAGCCTCACGGTAATTCGCCTGTCGGCTATCGGCCTTTCCCTCATCGGCAGCGGACTCGGCGGACCGAGCGTGCTGTTCCTCGGTTGGTTCGGACCCAGAGGCCTGGCCTCGATCCTTTATGTACTCCTGGTATTGCGCAGCTATGACGTGAGCAACGCTCACCAGATCAACCAAGTCGTCATCGCCACCGTGCTGTTGAGCATCGTGGCCCACGGCGTCACCGCCGTTCCCGCCGCCAAGGCGCTGGGCCGGGCCGCGGGCCGCTGGCGGGAACAGCAACCGGAGTGTCACGCACTCAGGGAAGTGCCGGAGATGCCGACAAGATAGGGGCGGGGCTGCAGGGCGGCGGGGCAGCGGGGCAGGATAGGCGGACGGGCGGTCAGGCGGTCAGGCGGTCAGGCGGTCGCTTTAGCGACAGTAGCCGAGTCTCGGCTTTAGCCGAGGACCGGGCGATAGTATCTTCCTCCGCACACCGCACACCGCACACCGCACACCGCACACCGCACACCTACCCGAGACCTCCCATGCGACATCCCCTCGCCATCGCCTCGTTGTTCTTGATCCTGACCGCCTCCCTCTCCGCCCAGGCCAATCCCGACCAGCGTGTGGTCCGGGTCGAGGTCCGTCCCGCCGAGCTGCAGCTAGCGGTGGGCGAACGCGCCAAGGTTGAGATAGTGGCCCTGGATGCCGACGGTAACGTGGTTGAGGACGCCTTCATCCAGGCGTTCAGTAACGGCGCGGTGGCCTCGTTCGATTTCCGGACAATGGAGGTGGAAGGCGTCGTTCCCGGGGTTACCACTCTTCTGGGCCGGGTGCGGCGGCCGTCTCCCGACGGACCCGGTTTCGAAGATGTCCGTGGATCGGCCACGGTGCACGTTACGCCGCGGCCGGTCACCCGCGTCGAGATCACCAAAGCGCGAACCACGTTGTTCAATGGAACCCGCTCGAGCGTGGCGGCCATGGCTTACTCGGATGCCGGACCGCGGAAGGACGTGCGGGTCGCCTGGTGGTCATCCGGCCGGGATATCGTCACGGTTGGAGCGGGCGGAGTGGTTCGCTCCCACATGGCCGGCCGGGCGACGCTCACCGCCACCTTCGAGGGCGTGAGTAGCTCGATCGACGTGGAAGTGATCGAGAACCCGGTGGACCGGATCGAGCTCGATGCGACAACCAAACGTGGGCGTGTGGGCGACGTGCTGCGGTTGTCCGTCGTGGCGCTCGACGGCCGTGGCCAGCCGGTGGATGCCGAGGTCTATTGGAGCTGGCAGGCCCTCGAGGGGCAGGGCAGCGGCGCCGCCTGGCTGGAGCGCGAAGACGACCACTCTGCGGTGATAGTGCCCTACCAGCCGGGACTGTACCGCGTGACCGCCTCGGTAGGTGGCCTGTGGACCGACGTGGAGATTAGCGTGTCACCAAGGCCCAACCGGCGGAAGATCGAGTTGATTGCCCATGGCGTGGCGCCGATGGGGCACTCCGTCACGGACTTGTGGGTGTTCGAGGGCAACGACGGCCGTGACTACGTGTACACCGGCACTTATTCGGGCAACCTGATGTACGCCTGGGACGTAACCGATCCCGGCAATCCCATCATTACGGATTCGGTGACGTTCGACGGCCGCCGGGTCAACGATGTGAAAATCAACGCCGACGCGTCCCTGGCGGTGGTGACGAGCGAGAACGCCGCCAACCGTCGCAACGGCATCACCGTGCTCGATCTGACCGATCCGGCCCACCCCAATCAGGTATCACACTTCACCGACCAGATGACCGGTGGAGTGCACAACACCTGGATCGATGGCCACCTGGTCTATGCCATCAACTACGGTACGCACGACGTCAGGATCGTCGATATCGCAGACCCGGCCGACCCCAGGCTGGTGGGCGAGTGGGGCCTCCCCAAGGAGGGCCGCTACCTCCACGACGTCACCATCCTCGACGGGCTGGCGTATCTGAGTTACTGGGATGACGGGATGGTGATTCTGGACGTGGGCAACGGCGTCAAGGGCGGCACGCCTACCGACCCGGTGTTCGTGTCGCAGTACCAGTATCGCTATCAACTGGGCGACCAGTGGTACGGCAACACCCATCACGCCATACGCTACGGCGACTACGTCTTCGTAGGAGATGAGATCTTCGGTTGCGACGAGTGCGTCAACGGGCCCCGAGGGTACGTGCATGTGGTCGACGTCAGCGACATCGAGCACCCGCGCGAGGTGGCCACATACCAGGTTCCCGAGGCCGGCGTTCACAACATGTGGGCCGAGGATGATTTGCTGTACATCGGCTACTACCAGGCGGGGCTTCGGGTGCTCGACATATCCGGCGAACTCAGGGGAGACCTGTACCGGCAACACCGTGAAGTGGGCTGGTATATGACTCAGGACGCTACCGGTACAGTGCCCAACACCACCGACACCTGGGGCGCCCAGCCGTTCAAGGGAAAGATCTACGCCTCGGATCCCAATTCGGGGTTGTGGATCGTGGAACTGGAACAGCCTGCGGAAGTGGTTCCCTGAAGCGGGGCTGCGGGGGCAGGTGACAGCGAGGGAAGCGAGGGCAGCGGGGGCAGCTCGACGCGGCAATGGCGGTATCACGCTCCTCCGCACTCCGCACTCCTGCGCCCTACGCCCTACGCCCTACGCCCCTCAAAATGAACCCTAGCTGACGCTGGAATGACGCTGCATGTTTATCGTGTCATCATGCCCCAACCTGATCGCGTTCCCAGCCACGGCCTGGAAGCCAGGGTTTTCCCCCGGCAGGCTGGCTCGTATCCCGGGCTCAAGAAGGACGTCTGGTACCGGGTCCGCCCCGACGGGCCCGACGAGGATGGCACGTGCTGGCTGGTGGGTTACGGAATCAAGCAGCGGGTGTCGGTCGTGGATTTCCAGTTCCGCCGGGTGAAGTAGGCCGGGACTACTCGAGCCACTGCCACTGAATCGACGGGGCCGACTCTCCTTCACCGCCCTCGCTGCCCCCCCCCCCCCCCCCCCCCCCCCCCACCCCCCCCCCCCCCCCCCCCACTCCTCCCCACCCCCCCCCCCCCCCCCCACCCCCCCCCCCCCCCCCCCTCCCCCCCCCCCGCCCCCCCCCCCCCCCCCCCCCCCCTTCCCCCCCCCCTCCCCCCCCCTCCCCCCCCCCACCCTCCACCCCACCCCCCCACCCCCCCCCTCCCCCCCCTCCTCCCCCCCCCCCCTCCCCCTCTCCCCCCCCCCCCCCTCCCCCCTCCCCCCCCCCCCCTCCCCCCCTCTCTTTCCCTTCCTTTCCCCCCCCTTCTCCCTCTCCTCCCCCTCTCTCCTTCTCCCATCTCATTGGAG
>CAJVYZ010000051.1 GCA_913009915.1 uncultured Gemmatimonadota bacterium
CTTTCAAGGAGCATTGGCAGCGCTACCGAAGGCTGTCGCACGCGTTTGTCCATTGCGACGTCCTCACCGATCCGCGGCCGCTCTTGGCACACATCCGCGATGAGCCAGGTGCCGTCATGTGGTTCAGCAATGCGCCGTTTACGGTGTATTCGAACTGGCAGTACATGCTGGAAGAGCGACAAGCGATGTACGACCGGTGGATCGACGGCCTCGTGGAACAGAACCCACGCATGCTCCTGTACGGGTCCGACTACCAGAATGCCAATGTGAACTGCCTCGAGGCTGGTGAGTACGCTGTGTTATACCGGGAGCAGGACCGGGGGCCACTCGGGCCTTCCCTCCGCTGCCAACATGCCATACGGATGTAGTGCCGACGCGCCCGTGGGGGGCGTGTCGCCGAGCATCCATGGGAGCCTATCATGACTGGACGTCATACACACGATCTCGATCCCGCCGCCTTCGTCCGACACCGTGGCCCGGTCACCTGCGTCACCGGCATCCCGGGTCGCAACGCGGCGGTCACCACGGGGTACGACGGCGCTGTCGGGTACGTCGACTTCGATGCCGGCACCATCGCGCTATTGGGATACCACGATCACCTCGCAAACAAGATCGCCGTGAACGCGACAGGAACGAAAGCGGCCTCGTGCTCGTCGGATTACTCGATATACTTGTGGGACCTCACCACCCGGCAACGGGAGCGAGCGCTCCTGGGTCACAGCGACGACGTCGAAGATTTCGCGTTTGCCGACGACCACGTCGGTATCTCGGTGTCCCGCGACTGGCGCATTCTAGTGTGGAACCTGGACACAGCGGCGATCACTCGCGTCATCGACGGACATGAGAAGGACGTGCTGTCGGTCGCCACGGCAGGCGGTCGCCTCTATACCTCCGGAGACGACATGACGCTCCGGGTGTGGGATCTCACCACCGGCCGGTTGCTTCGCGTCTGGGGGCCGTTTGAGGACGAAACCGATAGCTGTGCCATCGATCCGGTTCGGGGCCGCGTCATCCTGGGCTGTGACGACGGCAAGGTACGCATCTTCGACATCGACACGGGCGACCGGATCGCGGAAATCGCAGCGCACACGTCGGGCATCAAGAAGGTGGCCACGTCACCGGTCACCGGCGACATCCTGACGGCGGCCTATGATCAGCGTATCCTCGTGTGGGACGCTGACGATCTGAGCCTGCGTTTGACGCTCGAGCCCCGTGCCACTACTTGGGAACGGTCATTCAACTGGTCCCCCGATGGCTCCCGCATTCTGGCCGGGACGTTCGATGGCACCGTCCTGGTGTGGGATGCGGTCACCGGGGAATGCCTGCAAGAGATTGGGCAGTTGGACGGTGGCAACCCGTGCTTGAACGACGTGAGCGCCACCGACCGCGGCGATATTGTCACCGTCAGCGATGACGGTGTCGTACGCCTGGGCCGGCTCACCCCCGACGAGGCGGAGTGGGTCGCGGACGTGACTCCGGCGGGTGGGCGCATGCTTGCCAACGCAATTACCGTGGATGAAGAATACGGCCTCGCGGTCAGCGGGACCCACGACCACAAACTCCATATCTTTCAATTCGACCATCACAGCCTGGCAGGTGAGGTCGAGGTCACGATCGGCGAAGGCCCCATCAACGCGGTGCGGGTTGCGCACCAGGCAGGATACGAGGCCCAACTGTTCGCCGCCTGTTACAGTGGCGCGATTGCCCGCGTCGACCGCGACGGTACCCCGCTGGGGACCATTCGCGTGCACGACGGGGCGGTCAAGTCGCTGAGGCTCCATCCGACGGAGACGATTGGCGTGAGCTGTAGCGCCGATGGTGCGTTGCTCTCCTGGGACTACCAGGGACGCCTGCTCCACCGCTTTCCCGGCCACATGGCCATCGTGGATGACGTCGATATCGATCCGAGCGGCACGCTGATCACCAGCGTGGCGCGGGACTTCACCATGAAGACCTACCAACTGGAAGACGGTCGCCTGCTGGATTCGTTTTCGCTGGGACGGCGATCACCCAAGGCGGTTTGCTTCCTGACCCCGGACGTTGTCATTGTGGCGAATTATTGGGGGACGCTCTTTCGCATCACCTTGAGCACCGGAGACATCGTCTCGCGCCCCATCGCCAAGAATGGCATCAGCGCGATTGCACGGAGTGGCGATCATGTGGTGGTAGTGTCATACGATGGTGCGGCGTACCTGGTCGACCCGGCCACGCTGCAAGTGGTCAACACGCTGCGCAGTATGACGCAACGCCTGCAAGCCAGCGCCCTGATCTAGGGTGTGGAGTAGGCGCCCGGTAGGAGCGCAAAGCCGTGTCCGCTAGGAAATTCGTCATCCTCGCCGCTCCGAGGACCGGCAGCAACATGCTGTGCACGCTGCTGAACTCCCATCCGGCCATCCTGTGCCATCATGAGCTGTTCAATCCCCGGGGGATCTTCGTAGCGTTGGACCACCGGGACCACCCCCCGGAGTTGGCTAGCCTAGCCGAGCGCGATCGAGATCCGCTGCGCTTTCTCGAACGTGTGTGGCAGGTCCCGCTCGGGGCCAGCCACATAGGCTTCAAAATGACCCGCGGGCAAGCAGACCCGGTGATACGGCATGTGCTGCGGGATTCCAATGTGTCGAAGATCATTCTGCGGCGGGCCAATCGACTCAAGACCTTTGTGTCGCAGTTGGTGGCGGAGCACACGGACCAGTGGGAGGCCTACCGGGACGGTCCCCCGGTGTCGCCGTCAGCCAGGGTGAGGATCGAGGTGCCGGCTTTGCAGGCACACGCCAAGCTCAACGCGGTCTTTTATCAGGACGTGCGGGATGCATTGGAGTCGGGACGGCAGCCGTACATGGAACTCCTGTATGAGGATCTCGATTGCCGACCGGAACACACGCGCACCCTGGAATTCCTCGGCCTGACGCCACCACACCCACAACTCTCCGCCGCCAGTATGAAGCAGAGTGGCCGCCACCTGCGGACCATGATCACCAATTTCGACGAACTCGAGGTGGCCCTTCGCGGGACGGAGCACCACGAGGAACTGCATGATACCCGCAACTAGACTATGCTGGGGCTTGTCCCTCACAGTCCCATGTGGACACGCTGATTGGAGCGCTCATGTCGTCTGAGACGTTGATGAACCACGCGTTCATCGCATCGACCGTCACCGCCGACGATACCTGGTGTACCAGCCATGGGGCCACGCCTGGTTCGCCCGACCTTGGAGCCGGCATCATCTATTACGGTCTGGCGTATGCCACGAAAGCCAAGACCTGTGTCTGCCTGGGGTCGGGCGGCGGATTCGTCCCGCGCCTGATGCGTCAGGCCCAACGGGATTTGGCTATCGTGGACGGGCGAACCATCCTGGTCGATGGCGCCCCGCATGTCGCTCAAGACCGGAAAGCCATCTGGGGCTCCCCCTCGTGGCTCGATGCCGACTCGAGCTTTCGCGCAGACTACCCTGAGATCGAAATCATCCTCCAGCTCACCGAGAACGCCCTCCATGACGTGTTTCTCGCGCAGCAGATTACCATTGATTACCTCCATATCGATGCCGATCATCACTATGACGGCGTCAAGCGGGACTGGGATCTATACCACCCGTTGGTGGCGCCCCATGGGGTCATCACTCTCCATGACACGGTCAATTATCGCGAGCCGTGCGGGGTACCCCAGCTGGTGCAGGAGATTCGCTCCATCGGTGGGTACGAGGTCGTCAACCTCCCGATCGCCTATGGCACCGCGATCGTAAAGAGATTGCTGAACCGTGATGAGAATCTTGCTGCTTCAAGATCAAGTATATCTGCCAAGCCTGGGAGGAGGGAATAAGGCCAATCGCCTCCTCCTGGAGGCCTTGGCCGCCCAGGGGCATCAGTGCGCGGCGGTGGTAAGGGCGTTCACCACCCGGGCCGGCCCGACGACTCTGCCGGAGCTCGAGGCCGAGGTCGGGGCACGGGGTGCGGTGCTCGAGAACCGTGCCCCGGGACTGCACTGTTTCCGCTACCGCGATGTGAGCGTGACCGCCGTGGACTTCGGCACTACCGAACGAGTGCGGCAGCAGGTTCGAAAAACCATCGAGGAGTTTCGGCCCGATTGGATATTGGTGTCCGACGACAAGCAGCGCCTCCTGCTGGACTGCGCGGTGACAGTCGCGCCTGCGCGAGTGATCCTGCTGCTGCAGACGGTCTTCCACCTGCCGTTCGGGCCCCACGCCCCACATCACAGCCGGCAGCAGACGGCGCTCATGGCCAAGGCTCAGCGGCTGGTGGCCATCAGCGAGTACCTCAAGGACTATCTCGAGGTCCACGGACCATTGGACAGCACCGTCGTGAGACTGCCCGTGTTCGGAGCCGGCCCCTTCTCTGCCCGGGAGAACGGATCCAACGGATTCGTCACCCTGGTGAATCCCTGCATCGAAAAAGGACTGAACATCTTCCTGGCGCTTGCCGTGCGGTTTCCTCGAGTGCCGTTCGCCGCAGTGCCCACTTGGGGTGCCGACGATTCGGTCCTCGGCGCGCTCGCCGCAGCCGCCAACGTCACCATCCTGCCGCCGGCTGACGACATCGACGAGATACTCAAACAGACGCGCATTCTGCTGGCGCCATCCCTCTGGCCAGAGACCTTCGGATACATCGTCGTGGAGGCGATGCTGCGAGGGATCCCCGTGCTGGCAAGCGACAGTGGCGGGCTACCCGAGGCCAAGCTGGGGGTCGATTACGTCATCCCGGTCCGGCCGGCAGTATGGCGCGATGGCGTCTACCTCAGCCCTCCGCAGGACCTCCGACCATGGACGGACGCGCTCTCGGCGTTGCTGACCGACGAGCAAGCCTATGACCGGTGCTCCTCGGCCTCTCGCCGAGCGGCGCTCGACTTCGCGTCCCACACTGGAGTGGACGCCTTCGAAGCCTACTTGCGTGAGGGCGATGGGCACCCATGAACCACACCACGGCCCTCCGGCCAGATATCGGGCACCCTCCACCGGGGTCGCCCAGGCAGAGCCGCGCCTTGGTGACGACCAACAATGTCGATTAGTGCTCGGGCGGTCGACGCCCTGATCTCGTCGAACCGTATTCTGGTGGTCGGCCCCAGCGGCTCAGGCAAGACGTATCTGAGCCGCCGGTTGGGCGAGCTGCTCGATCGTCCAGTAGTGCATCTCGACACCTGCTTTTGGCGCCCGGGGTGGATCAGCACGCCGCAAGATGAATGGCGACGAGTGGTGGACGGGTTGATTCGGCCGGCGCGCTGGATCATGGACGGGACCTACGAATCAACGTTCCAGGTTCGCCTCGCCGCAGCCGACGCCGTCATCGTCATCGAGCGCTCTCGCTGGAGCTGTCTGTGGGGTGTGCTTCGACGGACGATGACCCATGGGAACGCCCTGAGACCAGACGCACCGCCCGGACAGCCGATCGATCGCGCGTTCCTGCGTTACATCTGGCGGTATCCGGGGCACACCCGCCCACTCGTTCGGCATCTGCTCGCCGAGCATGGCCGCCACACGACCGTGGTCGTCCTGGACAGCGCCAAGGACATCGACAGGCTTGTGCTCCAATGTGAGGCGATCCCCACGTCCTCCGAGAGTACCAGACCCGAATCGACGACGGCCTGAGACCCTCAGAAGATTCGAAACGCCACCTCCAGACATCGGGCTTTGAGTCTCCTGTCCTGCGCCAGGTTCATGAGCCGGTAAAAGCCATAGGGATACTTGGTCACATGGCCGAAACTCCAGTCTCCTCCGGCCTTTTGCTCCCAGTACGTCCGTTCCAGGGGAAGCACCGTGGTCGCCGGATGCTCTTGTCGCGGCTGGTCGCTGTCGAGGGGACCGAGTCGAATGCGACGAACGTACATCTTGAAGCCGTCTTCAGCCTGCTGCGCCAATTCGTGGTGCCCAAGATCACGGAGGTCGAGCAACGCCGTACCGTACGTGAGCAGATGGCCTGACCATCCTTGACCTCGACCAACGAATCTTTCCGTAGAGCCGATAAACTCTTCGAGAACGAACTCCGCGAAGAGACGTGGATCGTCACCTGCAGGCAGATCGAGCTCTTCATCCATGGGAAGCTCGGTTCGCTGAAAGTCTGGGATCAATTCACATATCCCCTCCACGCGCGATCGTGTAACAGCCTCCGGCACATCCTGAAACGCTTTCAGAGCCAGCGTGGGGAGGATGACATTGTGGCCCACCTGCCGTACTCCAGTGATATTGTCCCGCATCGCCTCCACGATACGGGTCACAAGTTTCGGCTCTGCCGGTTCATCGGGCACAGGCGCAAAGAGCGGGCTTGGCAACCAATCCTGGGATATGCGAGTGGCGAGGATATCGGCGACACCGTCCTCGACGTCCATGTCACGACAGAGGTAATAGGCGGAGATGACAGCCCCGGCGAGATGACCACTCTTGAAGTAGTCAGCTTCGTGGGCGCGACTCATGGCGTCCAGACCGTGCAGCAGATATTCCGTGCTTAGCATGGATGGGTTCCGTAGACGTGGGTTCACGGCTGGCATTCCGCGGCGACAGACGAGGATGCTACCCGAAGCTACCTCGAGACGAGGCTACCCGACAGGCTGCCACCCGCCAAACGGGAAGATGAGGTGTTTGCGGTGACTGCTAGCCGAGTACTACCTGAACCTAGTGCTCCCCACCATCGTCGACCAAGGGAACCAACCCGTCACTGGGTAGCGGGGCCCCGTCGAGGCTGAGCCGGGTCACTCCCCGGCTGACCCCATTGGGGTTCTCGACGGTGATCCGATAGCGCGTCCCGCCATGGCGATAGCTGATCTCGAACCCTTTCCACTCGCGAGGAATGCATGGATCGATCAACAGCGCGGTCCCTCGCTTCCGCAAGCCGAGAATCCCTTCCATCCCTGCCCGGTACAGCCAACCCGCGGCCCCGGTGTACCACGTCCACCCTCCTCGTCCAACGTGGGGCGGTTCGGAATAGACATCGGCGGCGACGGCGTAAGGCTCCACCTTGTAGCGGTGCACGTCCGCCCGGCCACGGGAATGATGGACGGGGCTCACCAAATTGAACAGATCGACCGCCTTGTCACCCTCGCCCAGCTTGGCGAACGCCATGACCGACCAGATGGCGGCGTGGGTGTACTGCCCGCCGTTCTCGCGAACGCCCGGGGGATATCCCTTGATATACCCGGGGTCCCGCTCCGTCCGGTCGAACGGCGGGACAAACAGCAAGAGTAGCCGGTCTTCCCAACGGACCAGCCGCCGCTCCACTGACTCCATAGCCCGGCGGGCCCGCTCCGGGTCGGCGGCGCCGGAAAGGACGGCCCAGGACTGGGGGATGGAGTCGATCTGGCATTCGTCGTTCTCCTCCGATCCCAGCGGCGTGCCATCATCGAAAAAGGCGCGCCGGTACCACTCCCCGTCCCACGCCTCGCGCTCCAGTGCGCCCGTGAGAACCTCGGCCCGCTCACGCCACCGGGCGGCCCGCTTCCCTTCCCCGCGACGTTCGGCTACCGGCGCAAACGCGTTCAGGTTGGCGAGGAGAAACCAGCCCAGCCACACACTCTCTCCCCGGCCCTCGTGGCCTACCCGGTTCATGCCGTCGTTCCAATCTCCGGCTCCCATGAGCGGGAGTCCGTGGCTGCCGGCCTCGAGACTCCGGTCCAGCGCCCGCGCGCAATGCTCGTACAGCGTCGTCCGTTCCTTAGAGATTTTCGGCTCGAAGTAGGCCTCCTGCTGAAGTTCGTCCAACGGCATCCCCTCGAGCCACGGAACATCTTCGTCCAGCACCGTCAAGTCGTCGGTGCTCGTTACGTAATGGGTCACTGCGTACGGCAGCCACAGCAGGTCGTCGGAGATCCGGGTTCGCACGCCCCTGCCGGTGGGAGGATGCCACCAATGCTGGACGTCTCCCTCAGGAAACTGGCGGGCAGCGGCCCGGAGGATGTGCTCGCGGGCCAGGTCGGGCCTAGCCACCACCAGCGCCAGGACATCCTGCAGTTGGTCGCGGAAGCCGTAGGCGCCCGAGCATTGGTAGAACGCCGAGCGGGACCAGATGCGGCAGGAGAGGGTCTGATACAACAGCCAGCGATTGAGCAACACATCCATCGCTGAGTCCGGCGTGCGAACCTGTACCGCGCCGAGCACCGAGTCCCACTCCTGTTGCACGGCGCGGAGGAGCTCGTCGCAATCCTGGCCACGATAATGCTCGACCAACCGTCGCGCCTGATCGACATCATCGCCCTGCCCCAGAAAGAAAACCACCTCGGTGCTCTCCCCCGGCTCGAGCTCCACCTCCGTCTGCAACGCGGCGCAGGGGTCCAGCAGGGCGCCGGTCGTGCCGGACAGCTCGGCGCCCCGTTCGAGCGAGGCAGGGTGAGCCAGGATGGCGTTGCGGCCCAGGAACTCGAGCCGGTCACCGGTCCACGACGTCTGCCGCCCGCCGAGATCGGCGAAGGCGACCCGGTTGGCAAACTCCCCGTTCCAGGCGTTGCTGGCGAACATGGCTCCGGTCGGGCCATCGATCGCCGTGACGACGTGGGGAGCGGAGCGACCGCGGCCGACCCCCAGGACCCACTCGGCATAGGCCGTGATGGACAGCCGCCGGGTGCCGCGGGATCGATTTACCAAAGTGAGGCGCGAGATCTTGATGGGGTCCTCGGGCGGTACCAACTGCAGGAGATCCAGTGCGATACCGTGGGACGTGTGCTCGAACCGGCTGTAACCCTGCCCGTGCCGGATGACATAAGGTGTGGCGTGTTCGCGGATTGGCAGGCAGGTGGGTCCCCAGATCAGACCGCTATCCAGGTCGCGGACGTAGAACGCCTCACCCGGCGGGTCGCTGACGGAATCGTTGGACCACGGCGTCAGCTTGTTCTCGCGGCTGTTGCCGGACCAGGTGTACCCGGAGCCCGACTCGGACACCTGGAACCCGAACTGATCGTTGGCCACGACGTTGATCCACGGCGCCGGCGTCCACTGCCCGTCACCCAGCACGGTAACGTATTCGCGGCCGTCGGGGGTGAATCCCCCCAAGCCGTTGAAGAACTCGAGATCCAACTTGGGAGGCGGTACGGACTCGGTCTCCTTGCGCGGCGCGCGGAGCCGCGGCGGCACCGGGCCGGGTCGCAACCGCTGCAGCCGGACCACCTGCTCGGCGAGGGTACCCCTGCCCGCAAAGATGAACAGCCGCGCCGCCGCGCGCAGCAGCACCCGGTCCTCCTGCGGCATCAGGTCCTCCCGCAGCACGAAGACGCCGCCATGTTTTCCATCCGGCTCATGGCCGACCGCCGACTGAATGGCCCGCACCATGGCCTCGAAATACTCCTGCAGCTCCTGCGCGTAGGAGGTCCCCTTGGCATTGAGGATCACCAGATCGGCGGCGACTCCCTTGAGGAGCCAGTACTCGTGCGCCCGCACCAGCTGCCGGGCGACGTCCCGCTCGCCGTCCTGCTCGACGCGCACCACGGCGATCGGGAGATCGCCGGAGATGCCGTAGGCCCAGAGACCGGGCGCGCCTCGGTGGTTGTCGGCCATATCCTGCGGCGCCGGACGCATGGTCGGATCGGCGTACAGCATGCGATTGGCCAGTCGCTGGAACAGATGCGCTTCGTCCCGGGTGATCCGCAGGTGGTGCAACTGCACCTGAGCGTGTATCCAGGCGAGTGAGCTTTCTCTCTCGAACGTCTCCGGCTGGCGGTACTTCTCAGCCAGGTCGACGGCTTCCTCCCGGGACGCCGCCACCAGGGTGGTGAACACGATGCGGACCGTCGCGCCCGCCGGAATCGCCACTCGGTAGCGGAGACTCACGATGGGATCGAGAACCGACCCCGTGGTGTTGCTGAGCGGTTCTCCCGCGATCACCGAAAGCGGCCGGCGGAGTCCGCGCCCCCGGCCCACGAATCGGGCGCGGTCGCTCTCGTATTGATACGATCCCACGATCTGCCCGTCGACCGCGGCAACGTGGGCCAGCCACGGCTGTGGTTCGTCCGGCTCCCTCGGGCGCCGCGTGGCCAGCAGCGTCTGCAGTGGCGGAACGAATTCGGTGTTGACGAAGATGTTCG
>CAJVYZ010000052.1 GCA_913009915.1 uncultured Gemmatimonadota bacterium
TCAGACGTGTGCTCTTCCGATCTGAAGGGCTTTCTTGGGATGAGCGTTGGAAAGGACCCGACAACGGGTTAATCTCTTGCTGGGAAATTGCGAGGGAACTAGCCAAGAAGGAGCCAGAGCTAGCACAACGAGCCAAGAACGGGGAACTGCCTGTTTTAGCGTGGAAGGGCGGCGTCGAAGAGAAAACCAAGCAGAGAGGGAAGTACGGAACTCTTCATTATTTGGCGCAGTGGCAAGGGCTACGTAATGAAGACCTGAATATAGAGTTATCCGAAGAAACTGAGCTTACCTGTTCCAAGACCGGTTTGAAGGTCACCTACACTGCTGACGCCAAGAAGTATGGTAGCGCCGGATAGTCAAGGTCTAATAGCTTGAGTTTCGTCGCACTCGACGTTGAAACCGCGAATCCAGATATGGCTTCGATCTGTCAGATTGGAGTCGCGAAATATGCTCAAGGGCAATTGGTCGATGAATGGTCATCTCTAGTGAATCCTGAGGATTATTTCGATTCCATTAATGTTGATATACACGGAATAACCGAAGAGCGTGTCGTCGACTGTCCTACCTTCCCACAACTAGTGGATGTATTACGCGGCTTCCTTGATAACACAATTTGTGTGAGCCATACCCATTTCGACCGCGTATCCATTGGTCGCGCATTTGAAAAGTACGAGCTTAGGGGATTTGACACAGTGTGGCTTGATTCAGCCAGGGTGGCTCGTAGAACTTGGGAAGATTGCGCGTGGAGTGGTTATGGCCTTGCCAATGTATGCGAGAAGATCGGTTACATATTTACACATCATGATGCCCTTGAAGATGCTAGAGCATCTGGGCAAGTGCTTCTAGCAGCAATTGAAACGACCGGCTTGGATCTTGAGTCGTGGCTAGAACGTGTAAGAAGGCCAATCGATCCCACAAAGTCATCAAGTGGGTCGGCATTGAGCAAAGATGGGAACCCCGAAGGTGATCTGTATGGCGAAGTCATGGTGTTTACAGGCGCATTGGAAATATCACGCAGGGAGGCCGCAGACCTGGCCGCAAGTATAGGGTGCTCAGTAGCCTCGGGAGTAACGAAGAAAACAAGCTTGTTGGTGGTTGGTGATCAAGATGTTTCCAAATTGGCGGGAAAGGCGAAAAGCTCTAAACACCTCAAGGCAGAGCAGCTCATCTTAAGGGGCCAAGACATTCGCATTATGAAAGAAAGTGATTTCAAGGAATTGGTAAGACGCGCCGCAGAATGCACTTGACAAGGTGCTGGACCTGACCGATTTGTCACTGCCTGTACAAGTATGGCATTGACCTAACACTCTGCTCTCGCCGGAGCTGCGTCTACCGCGATCGGCACGGATCGCCTCGCACATGGAGTTGGCGTTTCGATACATGGGATAGCTCAGATGCCGAACGTTCCTGCGAACCAGCGCGGCGGGGCTGGTGGGAAGATGATCCAACACGCGATACCGATCGCTCAACCACCACCCTGACCTATGCGATCACCACGTTATTTTGCGCATGTTGCTCCGTAACAGGACATTGGAGCCGACGAACCCTGTGGGCCAGGACTAGTGGACTGTAACATATAAGCGATTAGCATTAGATTGGTTGTCATGGCCAGACAACTGATTGTTCTGAGCGAGCAGGAACAGGGGGAGTTGCAGCGGAGAGCTCGGAGTCGGCGAGGCCGGGCGGACGATGCTCGAATTGCGCGAGTGCTGCTCTTGCTTGCGAAGGAAGAGACGTACTCCGGGATCCAGGATAAGGTCGGCTGCTCAGCGCCGTTCATCAGCAAGTGGAAGAAGCGATTCATGGCGGAGGGGCTGGCGGGGCTCTACAGCCGGCATGAGGGACGCAAGGTCGATAGGCGGAGGCCACAGCAGGAGGCACGGATTCTGAACTGGACCCGGAAGAGGCCCACCGACGGTTCTACGCACTGGAGTACGCGGCGATTGGCGAAGAAGCTCGGGGTGCATCATATGACCGTCGCACGGGTGTGGAAGAAACACGGGATTCAGCCGCACCGGGTCGAGCGATACCTGGCCTCGAACGACCCAAACTTCGAAGACAAGGCAGCCGACGTGATCGGGCTGTACTTGCGGCCACCGCAGCATGCTATGGTGTTCTGTGTGGACGAGAAGACGGCCATCCAGGCGCTCGATCGCAAGGACCCGATCTTGCCGTTCTCACCGGGTCGGGCCGAACGGCACGGTTTCGAGTACATCCGGCACGGCACGCTGTCGCTGTACGCAGCCCTGGACACGAAGACTGGAGCCGTGTTGGGGAAGACGACGGCGCGCCACACGAGTCAGGAATTCGTCGCGTTCCTGGCCGACCTGATCTGCCCGTACCATGAGGATCAGGAGATCCACATCATCCTCGACAACCTTTCGGCTCACAAGACGCAGCGGGTCCATGATTTCCTTGCGACGCACCCCAACGTTCACCTGCACTTCACCCCGACCTACTCCTCGTGGCTCAACCAGGTCGAGCTGTGGTTCTCCCGGATTGAGCGCGACCTGATCCATCGCGGCGTGTTCACATCTGTCAAGAACCTCGCACGCCGGATCATGACCTACATCCGCAAATACAACGAAGAACCTCGACCCATAAAGTGGAAATACGACGACCCCTCACGCCGCATTCGCACCGCTTAACAATCAAATGTTACAGTCCACTAGTACCCGATCCGTTACCCCAGTTCCTCGAATTGGGCGGAGAAGTGGCGCAAGTACGGGGGGTTGTTGATCATCCGCAAACCTCGGAGACCCTCACGGCCCTCGAAGACGATCCCGGCGGCCTCGACCACGTAGTCGAGGTGGCTCTGGGTATACACCCGGCGAGGGATAGCCAAACGCACCAGTTCCAGCGGCGGAGGCTCTCCACCACCGCCGAACATGACGCTCCCCAGTTCAACCGCACGGATGCCACCCTCGCGATAAAACGCACACACCAGTGCCTGGCCGGGAAATTCGGCCGGCGGGATGTGGGGTAGGAGCGCGCCGGCGTCGATATAGATGGCGTGCCCGCCGGGCGGCTCGACGATGGGAAACCCCGCCTCGAGCAAGCGCTCCCCCAAGTATTCGGTGGACCGTAGCCGGTAAGTCAGGTAGTCCTCGTGCACAACCTCTTGGAGCCCCTGGGCCATCGCTTCCAGGTCGCGCCCGGCCAGTCCGCCATAGGTGACGAATCCCTCGGTGAGGATGAGCAACGCGCTGGCACGTTGGAACAGTTCCTCGTCTTTGAGCAGGAGCATCCCTCCGATGTTGACGAGCCCGTCTTTCTTGGCGCTGATGGTGGCGCCGTCGGCCAGGTCGAACATGTCGCGGACGATGTCGCACACGCTGCGGTCCTGCTGTCCGGGTTCACGCAGTTTGATGAAGTAGGCGTTCTCGGCAAAGCGGCAGGCATCGAGAAACAGCGGGATGCCGTAATGGTCGCACACGGCCCGTACCTCGCGCAGGTTCGCCAGACTCACCGGCTGGCCACCGCCGGAATTGTTGGTCACCGTGACCATGCACAGGGGCACCCGGTCGGCGCCGACATCGTCGATCAGGGCCCGCAGCTTGGCCACGTCGAGATTCCCCTTGAACGGGTGGCGTTGCTGAGGGTGTTTCCCCTCCTCGATTACCAGATCCACGGCCAGGGCGCCGGAGTGCTCGACGTTGGCCCTGGTGGTGTCAAAGTGATTGTTGTTGGGGACCACCTTGTTGGGTCCGCCCACCAACTCAAACAGGATCCGCTCCGCCGCACGACCTTGATGGGTCGGCAATACGTGACTGAAGCCGGTGAGGTCGGCCACCACATGCTGAAACCGAAAGAAGCTCTCCCCGCCGGCGTATGACTCGTCGCCCTGCATGATGCCGGCCCATTGGAGGCTGCTCATGGCACCGGTGCCGCTGTCGGTCAACAGGTCGATCAACACGTGATGGGCGTGGAGATTGAACACGTTGAAATGGGCAGCCGCCAGGAAGCGGGTGCGCTCCTCGCGGGTAGTCATGGTGATCGGTTCGACGACCTTGATGCGGAACGGCTCGATGATGGTCTTCATGGCAAGTCGTGTCTCGCGGTGAAAGGCGGGGTGCTGGGACGCCCGGTGCCCGGCGCACACCCAAGAGGAGGACGCTACAAGATTGGGCCCGACTATGTGAAGCGGCTATGAAGTGGTCGTGAAGTGATGGTTACGGGGTAAGGCCCGGTCAACATGGCCGGGCCTTCGTTGCTGCGGGATCGAATCTTTCGGGCCGACTAGGACGGCCACAGCCAGCCGAACGTCCCGGCCGTTACCAGGCCATAAACCAAGGCGTCGAACAACGACTTCAGAGTGGCGCCCCAGTTGCGCTTGTACCAAATGGAGTTTTGCATCAGGGCCAGGCCGTATCCGACAAACGCCACCGTCCCGACGAAGCGGAACACCTCCAGGTAATGAGCACCGGGCCCCAGGGCACGGCTGGCCACATACCCGGCGAACACTCCCACCACGATACAGTAACCGAACCACTGCGCCAGGCTTGCACCCATCTGCGGCAGGCCACTGGGAAGCACCGTCATGTATGCCACTGGCCCCTTGGTACATTTCTCGGCGAACTCGGGCGACTTCATCGCTTCGGTGCTCCCGGCGTGGGGGATGACGTAGTCGCCGGGCGCGATATTGAAGGGGCGGAGCGCGTCCATCACGCCGTCTTCGTCCGCTAGGACCTTCACATCGCTCCGGTGGTAACTCAGCAACATGTGGATGATGGAGCTGACGATGAATACGAACACCGCGGCGAGCAGGATGGGGAGCCACAACGACATGAGGGATACCATCGGACGCCTCCTAGTGTGAAAAGATCGTGGCTAGGCCCAAAGGGTCATCTTGGGGTCGTGCGCGCCACAACCATCGCAGCCGGGAGCCGAGGCGTCAATAGGGGAGATGATCTGTCCGGATTGGGCGAAGGGGCGCGGAAGCCCGAGTCAGCCGTGGTGGCCGTCGGGCGATCCCAGCGAGCGGGCCTGGTACCGTCGTCGCAACCATGCGTCCAGGCTATAGGGGCCCGCGCCCCACGCCGCAAACAGCAGCCAGACGAACGAGTACAGCATCACCAGTTCGCCCCGGTTCTGCCACCAGAGGAGGCTACCGCCACCCCAGTGTATCCAGAAGTAGGCCACCGCCATTTCGCCCGAGGCGATGAATGCCGCCGGCCTGGTGAACAGCCCGAGAACGATCAACGCGCCCGCCACGGTCTCGATCACCCCGGCCGCGCCGAAGCGCGTCATGAGTTCGACCGTGCCCGCGTCACCGAAGCCGCCGAACCAGCCCAGCAGCTTCTGGGCGCCGTGGACGAAGTACGTAAGGCCGGCCGCAATGCGGAGCGCGGTCTGCGCCGTGTCGCGGAGGCGCTGACCGGTAGCGGTTGTCACCTGATGCTCCCTGTCGGGTTGGTGGAGGTCATCCCGCCACGCCCGCCTCGACCCGCGGCTTGCGCTCGGCCGGGCTCGATGCCGAAGGCTTGTCCTCCGGGTGTAGGTGATCCGTCAGCCGCACGCCGACCACGGTCGACACGCCCGGTTCCTGCATGGTGACGCCGTAAATGGTATCGGCCGAGTGCATCGTCCGCGGGTTGTGGGTGATGACGATGAATTGGGTATCCTTCTTGAACTCGTCGAGCATGCGGGTGAACCGGCCGACGTTGGCGTCGTCCAGCGGCGCATCGACCTCGTCCATGAGACAAAACGGACTTGGTTTGGTAAGGTAGATGCCGAACAGCAGGGACACGGCCACTAGCGTGCGCTCACCCGATGAGAGCAGGTGGATCCGCTGGGTCCGCTTGCCGCGGGGGGCGGCGTGGATCTCGATCTCGCTTTCGAGCGGATCGTCCGGGTTGGTGAGCCGCAGTGCGCATTCCCCGCCGCCGAACAGGGTCTGGAACACGTTGACGAAGTGAGTGCTAATGGTGTCGAACGTCTCTATAAACAGTTCTTTGGCGGTCGAGTCGATTTCCCGGATGGCCTGAACCAGCGACTGACGAGCGGCTACCAGATCGTCACGCTGGGTGACCAGGAAATCGACACGTTTGGTTTCTTCCGCGTGTTCCTCGACGGCGAGCGGGTTGACGGGGCCGAGCTTTTCCAACGCTTCCCGGATCCGCGTCGATTCGGACTGAAGTTCGTCGAGGTCGAGCTCCAGCGGCTCTACTTCAGCCACCAAGGTGTCGAGCGATTTCTTCCACTCGGTCTCGACTCGCTCGACGATGCCGCGCCGATCGGCGGCCGCCTCGGCCAAGCTGAGTTCCAGCCGATGGTGTTCCTCGTTCAGTTCCTCGAGGGCTGTCCGCGCTCTCGAGAGGCCCTGTTCGGCGTCGTGTAGAGCGTCCTCGGCCGCCGCCAACGCCTCTTCAGCGTCCCGGCTAGCGGCCTCCAACTCCAGTACCGCGACGCGGCACTCCGCCCGTCGCTCTTTCCGTTGACTCTGCTGGGCCGTCACTTCGGCCGAGTCGGCGGCGAGCTGGGCCATCTCCTGCCTGAGATGCTCGATCGTAGCGGCCGAATCGGTGGCTACCTGAGTGGCGCGGTCGAACTTCTCCTGTGCCGCCTTGAGACGCCCGTCGACGTGCGCCGCCTGCACCTGCCAGTGCACCCTCGCTTCTCGGGCGGATTCCTGTTCGGTCTCCAATTCAGCCAAGCCGGCCCGGCCGGCGCCTACCTCATCTTCCGTGTGCGCCCGTGCCAACTCGGCCGCCGTGAGACCGCGGTCGATGTCCAGCATTCGTGCCTGGGAAGTCTCGCTCCGTTCGGTCAGCCTGCCGAGCTGACCCTCGAGTGTGCCAAGATCCCGCGTCAGTCCCGAGCTGTGGCGTTCGGCTTCGTCCTTGGTCGCTCCGGCCTCTCGTTCGGCGTCTCTGGCGGCTTCGGCTCCAGCAGCTGCTTCGGTCAGCTCATGTTCGACCCGCGCCAGGCGCTCCTCCGCATTTGCCAGGGTCGCCTGGGCGTTGTCGAACTGTGCCTGAGTATCCCCCAGGTCCTGCTCCAGGCTCTCCAACTCGGCCCGGCGCTGCAGCGGTCCGGATGGCGTCGCCTGGGAAGACAGCAGTATGGCGCCGTTGCTCTGCTTCAGGGCCCGATCACCTTCGAGCATCTCCGAACCGCCGAGGATGGCTCCCACCCAGGCGGACGCCACCGGCGAGGAAATGCGAACCCGCTCTTCCAACGGGTGGGTACGCCTGGTGGGCTGGGGCGGCGTGCCCGGCAACAACACCAGGGTGCCGGCACCCGCCTGTTCATGCCAGGCCTGGATTTGGTGGACGGCATCACCATCACGGACCAGCACCGCGTGAACCCATTCGCCGAGTAGACGCTCGGCCAGCGCGGCCTCAGTCCGGTCGGAGCGGATATAGTCGCTGAGAGGGCCGAGGACGGCGTCGTCGAATTGATCGCGCGCGGCCATGAGTGAGGCCGCACCAGGCGCCAGCCCCACACGGCCGTGCTCCAGTTCCTGGAGGGCCTGTTGGCGGGCCGTAAGTTGCGCCAAGGCCTCTTGGGACCGGCGGAGCGCTGCGCGCGAGGAAGCCTCCAATTCGCGGGTTTCGGCCACCAGGTGGCGTTGGCGGTCCGCTTCTCCTGCTGCTTTGCGGGCGCTTTCGCTGGCCCGTCGGTGGTCAGCCTGCGCCGCCAGGAGCTTCTCCCTGGCTGTGGCCAACTCGGTTCGGCAGGCGCTGACCTCTCCGGTCGCGGTCGCGGCCTGGTCCCTGAGGGAGGCCAGGTCGGATTCCAGGGCGCTGCGCTCGCCCTCGAATGACTTGATCTGGTGGGTGTGGTTCTGGCCCTGATCCTCCAGGGTGCGCACCCGCTCCCGCTGTTCCACCAGTCGCGAGCGGACCTTGGCCTCAGCTTGGGCGCGTTCCTGCAGCTCGCGTTCGATCGTTTCCATCTCGGCGGTCGCCGCCTGTCGCTCCTCGGCCGCGGCTGCGGCATCCCGGTCCGCCTGCTGGGTGCGAGCTTCGAGGTGGGTGCGCTCATCGGTGGCCTGCTGGTGGCGGCGCCTGGCGTTGGCCAACCGTTCCTGGGCCAGGGCCAGCTCACCGTCTACGCGGCCGACCTCGACTTGGACGTTACTGAGCCGCCGGGCGATCTCGGTTCGCTGGGTTTCGACAACGGCTCGCTCGCTCGACCGATCTTCCCGGATTTGCTCGGCGGTGGCCAGCGTCGTACGTGCCCCCGGGAGGTCCTGCTGCAACGCCTCGTGGCGTCGTTCCATGCCTGAGGTGGCCTGCGACAGTCGGTCGAGCTGGCGGATGGCGAGGGTCAATTCTACCACGAATTTCTCGTCCACCAGCCGGTTGTGCCGCTCCGCCTTCCCCTTTTGGCGCGCCAGGCTCCGGATCTGCGATTGCACCTCGGCGATGAGATCTTCGACCCGCTGCAGGTCGAGCGCCGTCTCCTCCAGGCGTCTTTCGGTACTGTGTTTGCGGTCGCGGTATAACCCGATGCCGGCCGCCTCCTCGAACAGCGACCTCCGTTCGGACGCCCGGTCCGACAGGAGCAGGTCGATCATCTTGGCTTCGATGACCACGCCCGCGTCGCTGCCGAGTCCCGTGCCGCGGAGGAGGTCCTGAATGTCCTTGAGCCTGACGGGCGCCTTGTTCAGGAGATAGTCGCTCTGCCCCGAGCGCGACAGCCGCCTGGTGATCTGCACTTCCTGATAGGCGATCGGGAGAAGGCCATCACTGTTGTCCAGGAACAGCGACACCTCGGCCACGTTTACCGGGCGCCGGCCCGCCGCGCCCTGGAAGATGACGTCCTCCATCTTGCCGCCCCGGAGCAGGCGGGCCGATTGCGCGCCCAGCACCCAGCGGACCGCGTCGGAAATGTTGGACTTGCCGCAACCGTTCGGGCCCACGATGGCGGTGACGCCGTCGCCAAAATCGACCGTGAGGGTATCGGCAAACGACTTGAAGCCGGAGAGCTGCAGCTTGGTGAGCTTCATGGACGGTGGTCCCGACGGTGGAGGGTAACGGGTGTGGCGCAGGGTGATGGGCTCATTGCTCGACCTCGACGCGCTTCTGGTAGATGAACGATGGCCTGCCCAGGCTGCGGGCCACCGTGTCCGCCTGTTCGCGACTGGCGTACGGTCCGATGACCACTCGGTAGGCGTCTTCTCCTTCGCCCGGCTCGAGCATGGTGGCGGGGAGCCCGGCGGCGTCCATGAGGTTGACCAGATCCTGGGCCCACTCCGGGTTTCGCGAGCTACTGATCTGCAGATAGATCGTGGCCGTGGCCGCCGTAGCATCGACGTTGTCGCGCGCCAGTAACTCACCGTACCGATCGTCGTCCCGCGGAGCCCACGCAACGGTGAGGAACACGTCGCTGCCCCCACCCACGATACGGCCTCGCTCCTCGAAAACCTCTTGGGTCAGGTCCAGGGAAGTGATGTCGCCACCCTGGCGTACCAGGAGGGCGTTGCCGATGATGGTGGGGAAGTCGGCTGCCCAGGCGGTCTCCACCTGGCCCATGATCGTGTTGGTTCCGACGTCCACGACCCATACGGAGTCGGTGCCGACTGGGCGGAGGAGCAACCACTCGCCATACGGGTCGGAGCGGACCGATTCGGCTACGCCCGGAAGGTCGATGGCCGACAACTGTTGCTCGCCGTATCGGTCGAACACTCGCAGCTGGGCGTCGCTACTCACGGTGTAGATCCGATGCCCCGACGGAGAGAATACCATGTCCGTGGGGCCCGGGCTCAGCGGGAGAAAGCGTACCGGCTCTGTGGCATCGGGCTGGTACAGCACCATTCCCGAATCCGTGGCCACGGCCAGCAAATCACCCCAGTACGTGGCTGCGGTGGCCCCAGGTGGAAGAGGGACCCTGACGGGAGGCTGGTCGTCGCTCAAGACCGTCAGGGCCATGGAATCGGTGTCGGACATGGTCATGAGTTTGCCCGTCCTGGTGCCGTATGCGGCCACCGGTACCGCCTCCAACTGGCCGTCCAAGTG
>CAJVYZ010000053.1 GCA_913009915.1 uncultured Gemmatimonadota bacterium
GGGGACGGGGGGGGGTGCGCCACGGCGAAGAGGGGCGGAGAGTGCGGTGGGAGGGTCGTGGAAGAGCCAAGGAATGCGGAAGCGTTGGCGGGCGGGCGGGGCAAGCGCCTGGACGCCGAGTTGGTCGGTGGCGTAGTGGCCGGCGTAGATCACGTTGATGCCCCATTCGTGGGCATCGAAGTACGTGTGATGAGCACCCTCACCGGTAATGAACGTGTCGCATCCGGCCGCGACCGCATCGGCTATCATGCTGCCGGCACCGCCGGTGACAATGCCCGCGCGGCGGCACGCGGCCGGTCCGCCGCCGAGGAGCTTGGTGTTAGTGCACAGTTCTTCGTTCAACCGCGCCACCAGGTCGTCACGCTGCAGCGGCAGCGCGCCCACCACGCCGAGCGGAACGCCTTGGTAATTGCCGAAGGAGCCGTCGACGGCCAATCCGATCCGGTTGGCCAGCTGCACGTTGTTGCCGACCTCGGGATGCAGATCCAACGGCAGATGGGCGGAGTAGAGTGCCAGGTCGTGTGCCACCAGCACCTTGATCCGCCGGTAGCGCCGCCCGGTCAGCGGGACGTTGCCATCCCAGAACAACCCGTGATGTACCACGAGGAGCCCGTTGCCGGGCAACGACTCGGCCGCGGCGGCGGCGATCGAGGCGTGCGACGCGTCCACCGCCGCCACGACGTGGCCGACCGTGCCGGAGTTTTCGACCTGCAGGCCGTTCAGGGCGTTGGCGTAATCGGGTACCGAGTCGACATCGAGAAACGTGTCGAGGAACTCGGTGATGGCCTCGAGAGATACGGACATCGTCACGGAGTCGCGCACCGCATCCATCCATCGCACCCGGGAGTAATGAGACCGACGCGAACCCCATCATCCGGAGCATGCTCACCGCCACACCCCACTACCATCAGCAGCGCTACAGTGACGCGACAGTATAGCGACAGTACCTTCATGGCAGAGTTAGAGCCCGTTCCCACGGGTCGCAAGGCGAATTGGGGTGGACCTGCTAAGTCGTTGTTTTCCACAGAATTGGCAGTTTTTCAACCGGCATTGTGGAAACGGTCTAGTTTTGCGACCCGGGACTGGAACCGGTCTGCTGCGGGTAGCTAACCTTCCCTCCGTCCATCTTGACGGTCCCGGTGATCCTGCCGCCTTCGAGCACCACGATGCGTTTGGTCACGATGTCGCCGGTGATCAGGGCCGTGGCCTGGATCTCGACCCGTTCCTCGGCAGTGACCACCCCCTTCACCTCACCTCCGATGATGGCTTCCTTGGTGTGGATGTCGCCGGTGATCATGGCACCCTGGCTGACCAGGACCTGGGTAGCGGCCCTGATGGTGCCGTCGACCTTGCCTTCGATCTTCACCACACCGTCCGTTTCCAGGTCGCCGATGACCTTGAGGTCACTGGCAATCATCGACAGGCTGGGCTGCTGGGTGCCCCGGCGCTTGGGCGGCTCCGACGCGGGCTTCGCGGGTTGGTCCTTATCGGAAAAAATAGCCATTTATTGAGTACCCTCCGACACGTAATCGAGTGGATCCTGGAAGCGGCCTTCCACGCGGATTTCGAAATGCAAGTGCGGCGCGCTCGATCGCCCACTGTTTCCCGACAGTCCGATCACTTGGCCTGCTGGAACATAACCTCCCGGCACCGCGGTAATCCGTGAGAGATGACCATACATCGACTCCAATCCGTCCGGGTGTGCCAAGCGGACAAAATTCCCGTATTCGTCGTCCTTGCCGGCGTCGATCACCCGGCCACCCCCCGCTGCCCGCACCACGCTTCCGATGGGTACCGCCACGTCAATTCCTATGTGAGCCTCGCGGCGGGATCCTGTTCCCACCTGGCCCCGGGTGATGTAGCCGTCCACGTCCAACGGCCAGTGTGACGGCACCGAGGGCTGGGGTTCGAATGTGTTTGGTAGACCCGGGAGCCGGCCAACCACCGCCGGTGCTATCGGGAGCGGAGTGGCGAATGCGCCGCTATTGATCACGATGTCAGCGCCCAGCATCTCGCGGAGTTGGTCGTAGCGGGCCTCAGTATGGTCGAGCGCCTGGGCCAGTTCACGAACCTTGGCGTTGTCGGACTCGAGGCGGACGATGTTGCGCTTGAGCCCTGGTACCCTGGCGGCCACCCCGGCGATCGGGACATAGAGGACGATCAACGCCGCGATCCCGAGAACGAACAGACCGCTTCCCACCATGATCAGTGTCAGAGCCCAGCCGGGGAGGTACATGCTCCGGGACTCGAGCACTCCGTCCCGGTGCCACACCACCGTCGCACCTCTCGGCTTGCCACTCATCCCTGGTACGGTTCGCCGAGGATCAGTTCGAGAATGCGCGCCAAGTCGTCATTGGAGTAGTAGCTGACCGTGAGCAGGCCGCGGCCGCGGCGCTTGGCCGTCAACCGCACGTCGGTGCCGAGGTGTGCTCGCAGCACCTCTTCGATGCGCCGTGCTTCGACAGTGGCGGCCTGTGGTCCGCCGCTCTTGCCTCCGGTTCGCCGCGGGGTCCGCGTTCCACGACTGACCTGGTTTTCGATGTCGCGCACCGACCAGCCGTGCTCGACCGCGCGCCGCGCCATGGTCTTCATGGCGCCCGGACCCGACAGGCCCAGGAGCGCTCGCCCGTGCCCGGCGCTGAGCGCGCCCTGTTGCACCAAGTGCTGCACTTCGGTCGGGAGCTTGAGGAGGCGGAGCGTGTTGGCCACAGTCGACCGGTCGCGGCCCACCAGCCGAGCCACGTCGGTGGCCGACACGGCGAACTCGGTCATCAACCGGTGGTACCCCACGGCCTCGTCGATGGGATTGAGATCATCGCGCTGGAGGTTTTCAACCAGCGCCATGGTGAGGAGCATTTGATCGTCCGCCACCCGTACGATGGCCGAGACGGTGGACCAACCGAGGAGTTGTATGGCACGCCAGCGCCGTTCACCGGCAATGAGCTGATACCCGTGATCGTGTTCCCGTACCACGATGGGCTGCAACAACCCGGACGTGCTGATCGACGACGCCAGTTCCGTCAACGCGGTCTCGTCGAACTCGCGCCGTGGTTGGTACGGGTTCGGGCGCAGCTGATCGACCGGGACCTCACGCAACAGACCAGCGTTTTCTGCCTCGTCGCGTGTCATCGGTCCCAGCAACGCTTCCAGACCGCGACCCAGCCGTCGCTCACTCATGGCGTCACCTCGGGGATACGGGCACGTGATTTTTCGCTGCGTTCCTCTCGCCGGATGAATTCCTGGGCCAGGGTCATGTAACTCCTGGCACCGACCGACGCAACGTCATACAACAAGATCGGCTTGCCGAAACTGGGCGCTTCCGCCAGCCGCACGTTCCGCGGGATCATCGTGTCGAACACCTTCGGTCCGAAGTATTCCTTGGCGTCCTCGGCGACTTGCCGACTGAGGTTGAGTCGCGAGTCGAACATCGTGAGCAGCACACCGTCTATGGCCAGTGTCGCGTTGAAGTTCTGTTGCACTACCCGAATGGTGTTGAGGAGTTGGGCGATACCCTCGAGGGCGTAGTACTCGCATTGAATGGGAATCAACACGGCGTCCGAGGCGGCCAACACGTTGAGGGTGATCAACCCGAGCGACGGCGGACAATCGATCAATACGAAATCGTAGGCGTCCACCTGACCGGTGAGTGCCTGGCGCAACATCGTCTCGCGCTTGGGGCGGTCCACCAATTCGACCTCGGCGCCCACCAGATCCTGCGTGGCGGGAACCACATCGAGACACGGCAGCGATCCGTGTTGCACGATGACGTCGCGCAATGGCCGGCGACCGATGATGCTGTCGTACAACGAGCCCGACAACTGATCCCGGTCTAGGCCCACCCCGCTGGTGGCGTTCCCCTGTGGGTCGGCGTCGATCAGCAGGGTTCCCCGTTCCGCCGTGGCCAGCGATGCGGCCAGGTTGACGGCCGTCGTGGTCTTACCGACTCCGCCCTTCTGGTTAACGATTGCGATTACTCGTCCCATATACCGCCCAACCTCAATAACAACAATAAATTACACGTTAATAACCGGCGACATGACTCCCCTTGCTTCCAACCTGGGGGAGTGAAATATACCGACCGACATAGGATGTGCAAATTGCTGTCAGCTGTCAGGGGT
Organism: uncultured Gemmatimonadota bacterium; assembly: GCA_913009915.1. Classification (GTDB taxonomy): domain Bacteria; phylum Gemmatimonadota; class Gemmatimonadetes; order Gemmatimonadales; family GWC2-71-9; genus N074bin45. The sequence goes on from CAJVYZ010000053.1 coordinate 4,119, forward strand.
CGGTTATCGGAAGGCTGATAGCTGATAGCTGATAGCTGAGGGCCGCGTGGCTGTTTCACGTGAAACAGACCGGCAGATGCCAGCTGTCGAAAATCGGTTATCGGGAGGCTGACAGCTGATAGCTGATAGCTGTTTCACGTGAAACAGACCGGCAGATCAGTTGCGTCCCTTGGCTCTGACGATCTCGAACATCAGGTTCTGCAGGTCGCTGGGGGACACTCCGGGGATGCGGCCGGCGTGGCCCAATGTCGGCGGCCTCACCAGCGCCAGTTTCTCGCGGGCCTCGAAGGAAACGCCCTGTAACCCGTCATACTCGATGTTCGCCGGGAGCCGCAATTGGTCCATAGAAGCGAGCCGCTTGGCGGACTGTCGTTCCCGTTCGAGATAGCCGCCGTAGCGCAACTCGATCGCGGCCCACTCCGCGGGTTCGGCATCGACCGGTTGTCCCGCCCCGATCAACAGTTGTTCCAGCGAGACTCCAGGGCGCCGGGCCAGCTCGGATATGCGTACACCTTGCTCGACCGGCGTCGAACCGGCCACGGCCAGCACTTCGTTGGCCGCCTCACGGGAAATGGTGGTCTCTCTGGCCAGATCGAGAACGGTATCCTCACGCCGCAACCGATCTTCCGCCTGCCGGCACTCGGCGTCCGTCAGCAGCCCGCGTGACTGGGCCAGCGGAAACAACCTCCTGAGGGCGTTGTCCTGCCGAAGCAGGAGGCGGAATTCTGCCCGGCTGGTAAACAGACGATACGGTTCGTCCACACCGCGCTGCACCAGATCGTCCACCAGCACACCGGTCATCGCCTGGTCGCGCCGGAGGATCAGGGGCTCCACATCCTTGACCTTGGCGGCGGCATTGATGCCGGCCACCACGCCCTGGCCGGCAGCCTCCTCATAGCCGGTCGTTCCGTTGATCTGGCCGGCGAAGAACAACCCCGGACACTGCTTCACCTCCAGCGTCGGGGCCAGCTGAGTCGGGGGAAAGTAGTCGTACTCGATGGCGTAGCCCGGACGGGTCATCCGCACCTGCTCCAAGCCCGGCACGGCCCGCAGGAAGGCCAACTGGACCTCCGGCGGCAGCGAGGTCGACAGCCCGTTGACGTACATCTCGCTGGTGTCCAGTCCCTCGGGCTCGAGAAAAACCTGGTGCCGCTCCGCCTGGGGGAACTTGACGATCTTATCCTCGATCGAGGGGCAATAGCGCGGTCCCCGGCCGGATATCGCCCCACCGTACAACGCCGACTGGGCCAAGTGACGGCCGATGATGTCCTTCACGGCCGCGCCAGCCCAGGTGATGTAGCACGGCAACTGCGCCGGGTGGCCCTCCCGCTCATGGAACGAGAACCAGAACTCCCCGCTGTCCCCAGGCTGCCGCTCGATCCCTGAAAAATCCACCGTACGGCCGTCGATGCGTGGCGGGGTTCCCGTCTTGAAGCGTTCTATTGTAAGTCCATGCTGTTCAAGCATTTGTGCAAGTTCTATCGCCGGACTATCACCCGCGCGGCCCGCAGGAATCTGGGTGCTCAGCCCCAGGTGAATGCGCCCTCGCAGAAACGTCCCCGCTGTCAACACCACGGTGGCGGCATCGAACCGTCGTCCGTCCATCGTGGTCACTCCGGTGACCCGAGATCCGTGGAACCTGAGCCCGGCAACGGTCCCCTGGCACAACTCCAAGGCGCTTTGCCGCTCGAGCAGCCACCTGACAGCCCGCCGGTACAACCCGCGATCGCACTGGGCCCGCGGCGACCACACGGCCGGGCCCTTGGATCGGTTCAGCATGCGGAACTGGATGCGCGCCCTGTCGGTGGCCCGGCCCATCACCCCACCCATGGCGTCGACCTCCCGCACCACGGTCCCCTTGGCTATTCCGCCGATGGCCGGGTTGCACGACATCTGGCCGATGGTTTCCAGGTTCTGCGTCAGCAGCAGCGTGCGCACGCCGCTCCGGGCGGCCATGGTAGCCGCTTCCGTTCCGGCGTGCCCCCCACCGATGACGATGACGTCGAATCGTTCGGTCATGATCGGAGAATCTACCGAGATGGCAGGCGGGAAGGGAGTGAGCCCTAGGGGCGTAGGGCGTTGGGCGTGGGGCAACGGACCCAGGGAGAGACTTCCGTGCTTGTGGTGGCACGGCGCCGGCGCGCCCTTCGGCAAGCGCCCCGTCTTCAATCCACGCCCCCACGTCCTACGCCCTACGCCCTACGCCCTTACCCAGCTTTCACCCAATTGGCGAGCTCTTTGATCTTGGGTCGTTTGCCGTGCGTCAGGATGCCGACACGGTAGATGCGGCCGGCGAACCACGCGACGATTACCACACCGATCAGGGTACTGATGCCTGAGGCGAGCAACTCACCGATGCTCAACGGATTCAACGAATAGCGCACCGGGACGATCAGTGGCGCAAACAGAGGTATCAGACTGAAGATCCGCGCCATCGATCCTGCAGGATCGCCAAGCACATTGAACACCATGAGGAAGCCGACCACCACGGTGAGCGTCACCGGCATGGACGCTTGCTGCGTCTCTTGCATGGTACTGCACATGGCGCCGACGGCCGCGTAGGCCGACGAGTATAGAAAGAAGCCGAGCAGGAAGAACACGAGGAACACGGCCATGAGTGCCGGGCTCACCGTCGGAATCGGCACTGCCATGACGGCGGCTTCCGTCACGCCAAACAGCGACGCGATCTCGGCCCGGAACGTGGTCAACACCATCGCGGTCCCGACCCAAAGACCCAGTTGCACCAAGCCGGCACTGCCGACCCCGAGGATTTTGCCGAACATCAACTGGAACGGAGTCAAGCTCGACACCAGCACTTCGTTGATGTGATTCGTTTTCTCTTCGACCACCGCGCTCATCACCTGCACGCCGTAGAGCAGCAGTGCTATATAGAGCAGGAACGCCATCGCGTAGGCGAGGGCGAACGACGCCTCGCCGCTCTCCCCGGTCAGCTTGCCGTCGGTCACCCGTTCCGTCGTCAGGGTGAACGGCCGGCTCGCCTCCTGAACCAGGCTGAGATTGACACCCAACTCCGACAGTCGCTCGGCCACGATCGCGTCGCGCAAGCCTCGACGCAGGTCGCTCATGTCCTTCATGCTGCTGACGTTGCTACCGTAATAGGCGATCCGGTCTTCGGCCAGCATCTCCGGATCGAGGACGACGACACCGTCGATCGGTGCGCCGGTTGCCTCCGAGGGCGCATCGATCCGGGAGATCAACGAGTCGAGACGCTCCGTTTCTCCGGTGGGGAAGACCACCACTTCCAGCGTGTAGCGTTCAGGGAATTTGGACCTGAGCGTCGTTGGCGCCGTCCGGCCCAGGCCCCGATCCCCGCCGTCGACAATGACGATGTGACGCCCGGACGCCTGCTTCATCGAGAGCAGAGCCGGCGCCAGCATCAGCCCCGCCATCAACAGCGGCCCCAAGACTGTGGCGACGACGAACGTACGGGTGCGCACCCTGGCAACGAATTCGCGGCGTATGACCGCCCACAGCTTATGCATCTCCAGGCTCCCGGGCTGCGGTGATGGCCGCATCGCCACCGACCTCGGCGATGAAGATCTTCTGCAACGACGGCTCGACCACCTCGAATCGCGACAGCCCGACCCCGGCGTTCACCAGCGCCCGAAGCACGGTATCACCGTCGACGCCGTGAGCCATTTCGCCCTCGGCCGATCCGCCGTAGTCATCGACGCTGAGAAACAGACTTCGATCCTGCAGGATGGGAGCTGCCTGCTCCCGGTTGGAGGAAAACTCCAGCGCCAAGTGGCTCTTGCCGTACTCCGCCTTTATGTCCGCCAACCGCCCGTCCACGACCTTCTCACCCTTGGCCATGATCACGATGTGATCGCACATCCGCTCGGCCTGCTCCATGATGTGGGTGGAGAACATGACGGTCTTGCCGCGCCGGGCAAAATCCACCACCACGTCCTTCATGGCCATCGTGTTGACCGGGTCCAGGCCGCTGAACGGTTCGTCGAGAATCGCCAGATCGGGGTCGTGCATCAGCGCGCCGATGAACTGTACTTTTTGTTGCATCCCCTTGGACAAGTCCTCGACCTTCTTCTCGGCCCACTCGCCGAGGCCCAGACGCTCGAGCCACTCCCGGCCACGCCGCAGCGCATCGCTTCGAGTCAGGCCCTTGATCTCCCCCAGAAAGGCCAGTTGCCCCAGCACCTGCATCTTGGGATACAACCCCCGCTCTTCCGGGAGGAACCCGATCCGGGTAGACAGTTCGCGACCGGTGCCCGCGCCGCCAAAAAGGGTGACGCGGCCCTCATCCGGCCGGATGATGTCCATGATCATACGGATGGTCGTGGTCTTGCCCGCGCCGTTGGGACCGAGGAGCCCGAACACCGATCCCTGCGGCACCTCGAGCGACAGTTGCTTCACCGCGGTATGGCCCGAGAAGCGCTTGGTAACGCGATCGACAGATATGACCGATTGGCTCACATTCAACTCCAAGAAAACTGTCTTGACAGAGGACAAGATCCACCGTCCACTGTCCACCGAATCCGATCCACGCCGCATGTACGACGGTAGCCTCAAAATGTTGCAGACGTTCCACCTTGGCGCAACGGTAACCCTTCACCAGCCAATTCCTAATCTTGACATCCGGCATCCCCATCTGCAGTTTGGTTTTCATGAGTATCTATTCCCCAACCATCGACTGCCACGGCCACAACGGCCCGGCGCGCCGCTGGTGGTGGACCCACCCGGAGGTGGCGTCCGCCTAGGGCTCAGTAATCCCGTAGCGCGCAGACCCACTTCCCAGATCGATCAGGGGAGTGGGTTTTTTGTTGCGTGCCGTCCTGCTCTCCCTCTCAGTTCAACCGTGAGGATGAGATGCAGACGGCTTTCGACATCACCGCCGACCTCGACACACCGGTATCGGCCTTCCTGAAGCTTGGCCCGCTCGAGCCCAGATTTCTCCTGGAGAGCGTCGACCAGGGCGACCGCCTGGGCCGCTATTCGTTCCTCGGTTTCGGCGACTCACGCCACCTTCGGTTGGATAGCGCCGGACTCACCTGCGACGGCCTAAGACAACCCACCGAACCCACCCTGCAAGAGACGCTGCGCCACGCGTTGTCACTGGCGCCCGTGCTCGAGCCCCGCCTGCCAACCGTTCCGTTTCACGGCGGACTGGTAGGCCTCACCACCTACGAAGCCGTCGGCACTATCGAACCTCGCCTGTTACGCTCACCGTCCGAGCCTGTGGTCTTCGGCAATTGGCTGGCTCCCTCATCGGTACTGGTGTTCGACCATGTGACCCGGCGCATGGCGTTACTGCATTCGGGCGCTCCCGATGAGCGCGCTGCCTTGGCACGGGAGGTGGCGGCGCTGCTGAAGACCCCGGTGCAGCATCACCCCGGAGGAACTGCAGGACCACCGCAACCGAGTTTCGACCGCGTAGGCTACTGCCGGGCCGTCGAAGAGATAAAGCGGTACATCACCGAGGGCGAGGTATTCCAACTAGTGCTCTCGTCCCGGTTCGCCGGAGAAACCGACCTCCATCCGTTCGACGTCTATCGAGCGCTCCGGGTGCTGAACCCCTCACCCTACCTCTTCTATCTGGAGCTGACGGGGGAGACCATCGTCGGCTCGTCGCCCGAGGCCCTGGTGCGGCTCCGCGATGGAACGGCCACGCTACGGCCCATTGCCGGCACCCGTCCCCGCGGGGCGACCGACCGGGAGGATCGGGCCCTGGAGCAGGAGCTGTTGGCCGATCCCAAAGAGGCGGCCGAGCACGTCATGCTGGTCGACTTGGCACGCAACGACTTGGGCCGGGTGGCCGTGCCGGGGTCGATCGTGGTGGAGCGCTACCGCTCGATCGAGCGCT
>CAJVYZ010000054.1 GCA_913009915.1 uncultured Gemmatimonadota bacterium
GCTCAATCTCGTTATATCGCTCCAAAACCGCAACAGGACGCCGTCACTTCCTATCGCGGACAGCCTCCAGTTCGTCTTCCACCATGCGTACCAATATACCCATCTGCCGGGCATCGAACACCAACTCGGCGCCTGCCGTCCGGTACATCTCCGGCAGAGAGGTGGTCGAGCCCAGGGTCAACGCGCGGCGATATTGCTCTAAGGCGTGGACCCCGTCGCGCCGACTGTTGCGCCACACCTGCAGGGCGCCCAGCTGGGCAATCCCGTACTCGATGTAGTAGAACGGGTAGAGGAAAATGTGGATCTGCCGGTACCAACGGGCGACGCGCTGCTGTTCGAGCCCGGTCCAGTCCACCACCGGCTCGAATCGCGCCCGGATCTCCAGCCACGCCCGATCGCGCGCCGTCTCGTCGCCGCCCTGTCCACTGGTATAGATCCACGACTGGAACGCATCCACCGAGGCGACGTGGGTCAACGTCATCTGAATTTCTTCCAGGTGTTCCACCCACGCGTCCTGTCGCTCGGCTTCGCTCAGAAACCCGTTCTCCAGCGCCAGTCCTGGTGCGGCCAGAAGTTCCATCGACATCGAGGCCAGCTCGGCGATTTCCGCCCCCGGGTATCGCTGCCACACGAAGGGGAGCGCGTCGGAGGCGAACGCATGGAACGAGTGCCCCGCCTCGTGAAGCAAGGTCCGCACGTCATCCATCACCCCTGCGGCATTCATGAAGATGAACGGCCGGCCGCGGTCGTGAAGGGTGTCGCAGTATCCACCCGGCGCCTTCCCCGCACGGCTGTCGAGATCGAGGAGTCGCTCGTCGATCATCACGCCGAACTGTCGGCCGAGGTCACGGTCGACGTCGGTGAACACGCGTTGAGCCTTGGTCGCGAGCTCTTCGGCAGAGGCGAACGGCCGGACGGGCGAACACTGGTGCGGGTCTACCCCCAGATCCCACGGCCGAAGAGTGTCGACCGCCAGCATGGCCTGCCGGCGGCTTAGGATGCGGCCGACGGCCGGCACTACGGTCTCCTCCACCGCACTGTGGAATCGGGCGCAGTCCTCCGGACCGTAGTCGAAGCGATTCTTGGCCCGAAAGGCAAAGCCTTGGTAGTCGGCAAATCCGGCATTGCTGGCCACCTCTTGCCGCAGCGCGTACATCCGGTCGAACAGAATCGACAGCGGCCGGCGTTCCGCCAAGTACCTGTCGCTGACGGCCAGGAACGCTCGCTCCCGCGTGGGCCGGTCAGTACTCTTCATGAACGGCTGCAACTGCGGCAGCGGCAATTCGGCTCCGTCCCACGACACCGTCATGCCGCCCGTAATCTCCTGATACTGACTCCCCAACGCCTCCAGCCGGGAAAACAGCGGGACGTTGGCCTCACGAAATATTTCGATTTGGCTCCGAAATCGCGCGATGGTGGTCTCGAGATCCGGGCGGGTGTATCCGCTGGCCACCAACCGGCGTGCCAGGCGAACGGTCTGTTCCTCGACCTGCGGGAGAATGGTGGTCGAAAACCTCAGGTTCGTCGCCTGTTTCTGGCCATCGGTCGTATCGCCGGTATAGGTGATCATGGCCACAGAAGCGGCCTCCGTGACCAACCCTTCCAGTCGGGACCAATCCGCCAGCCAAGCCTCGATGGTCGCCTCATCGAGTGGGCGGGTTGCCAACTCTTGGTAGAACGGGGCAATGTCCTCCCACGAGGCCCCGGCGAAGGCGGAGGCATCCGGTGGCAGCGCGGCGGCGGGCATGACGGTCAAGACGCTTGGGTGGGTTGCGCCGCCACCGGCGTCGCGGCCGGGTCGGCGGTGGCAGGGCGCCGAAGACGGACGGTCCACAGACCGACCAACACCACCAACCCGGCGGCCAACCAGAACGGGGTCCCGTGTCCCAGGCGCTGGAACGCCGCCGTCGCGGCGAGCGGAGCGATCACCCTCGAGAGGCCCGCGTAGGTCTGGGCCGTACCCATCACCGCCCCCACCTCGCCCCTGGCGGAGTGCTGCGACATGAGCGACGTGGTCGACGGGAACAGCAGGGCAGTCCCGATCGGCACTAGCGGCATGATGGCGATCAGCATCCACAGATTGGGGACCAACGGGTATAGCATCAGCCCTAGGGCCAGCGACACCGTCCCCAGGCTCATGGCCGTGTATTCCCCGATCCGGTCGACCACCGGACCGAGCAGCACCGACCGCATGATGAACGACAGGGCCCCGATGTAGACAAAGAAGTACCCGATCGTCTTGGCGGTGACGCCGAACTCGGCCTCCAGATAAAGCGCCACGACGGACGTCATTGCCGCGAAGGCCAGCATCCCCACGGCATAAACCCAGATGAGGCTCGCGACCGGCCGCAGGGGATGCCGCAACACCTGCCACACGGTGTGCCACACCGGACTAGCCTCCCGGCGGCTGGCGGATCGCTCTTCGGCGGTCCGGGATTCGGGCAACCAGCGCCAGGCGAAGAACACGTTCACCATGCTCAAGCCGGCCGCGATGAATCCCGGCGCCGCCTGGCCCCAATGCGCCGCCAGCGATCCCAGGGCCGGCCCCAGGATCACGCCGGCCGAGGTCGCCGCCGACAACCATCCGAGCGCCCGGGCGCGCTGGGCCGGAGGGATGGTATCGGCGACGTAGGCCTGAGCAACGCCCGTGGTGCCACCCCCCATTCCCTGGATGATGCGCGACAGGAACAGCAGCAGCACCGTATTGGCAAGCCCGAACACCAGAAAGCCACAGGCCGACGCCGTCAGACTGATCAGAATAACGGGCCGTCGGCCGAACCGGTCGGACAGGCGGCCCCAGATCGGGGCCGCCACCAACTGCGCGATGGCGTGCGAGGCGATGATCCACCCGATCATGATCGGGGTCGCCGCCATGTCGAGCGCATAGAACGGCAGCAGCGGAACCACGATCATGAACCCGATCATGTCCACGCAGTTGGTGGCAATCAGCACCGTGAGGCGCTTGAACTGGTCCCTCGAACTCGGCGGCTCGGTCACGCACCCACTCCCTTCGTGCCGCTCTCACTGCCAATCACGAACACCCCCGCACTCAGTACCATGAGGAACACGCCATAGGCTGCCGCGACGCCGACGTCCGAATCCCGCAGGCTCGCCAGAATTTCCATGGATATCGGGCGGGTATCGTATGTGTACAGAATGATCGACGTCACGAAGTCACCCAGCGCGGTGACGAACGCCAACGTGGCGCCCGCGGCCAGTGCGGGACGCAGCAGCGGCAGCGTCACCCGGCGCAAGGTTCGCCAGCGTCCGGCCCCCAGGGTCGCCGCCGCATCTTCCAGTGCCGGGTCGAGTTGCCGGAACCCGGCGAGAATGGCCCGACCGGTGATCGGCAGATTGCGAACCAGGTAGGCGAGCGGGAGGATCCACAACGTCCCCACCAACAGGAACCGCCCCGTCGCCGGCGAGGAGATGCTGAACGCCGTGGCCAGGGCGATGGCGAACACGGTCCCCGGCACCGCCCACGGCAGTGACAACAGGGCCTCGATCGCCGGCCCCAGCCGCACTTTCCGCCGGACGGCCAGCACGCCCGCCAGGACCGACAACCCCACCGCCAGCGCTGTGGCCATCGCCGCCATGGTCACGCTGTTCACCAACGGGCGCAGCCGTTCCGGCTCGGTGACCAGTGCCACGTAGTTCTGCACGGTGTAGGCCGGGGGAATCGCCTCGGTGGTCCAGGTGCCGAACGGAACGAGCGAAACCAGGATCACCGTGGCATGGGGCAGCAACAGCACGATGGCCGCCGCCCAGGCCGCGGTGGCCATGGCCACCCGGGCCCGCCGCCCCCGGATCGGCCTGGGCTTGGGCGCCACACCCTTGGCCTGGGCGGTATAGCTGGTACCGCCAACGTTGCCCCGAAACGACCACAGTGCCACCAGCGCCACCAGGGCGAGCGACACGGTCTGTACCATGGCCAGTCCGTTGTCACCGTTCAATCGGGTCGTCACGATTTGCGTGGTCATGACCCGGAACCCGCCGCCGAAAATGTACGGCGCACTAAACGACGCCAGCGACGTCATGAAGGTCAGCAGGGCCGCTCCGGTGAGCGCCGGGCGCACCATCGGCAGCACCACGCGAAACAAGGTCCGCGTCCGCCCGGCCCCGAGACTGGCGGCCGCCTCCAGCATCGATGAGTCCAGTCGTGCCAGAGCCGCACGAATAAAGAGGTAGAAGTACACGTACATCGAGTAGCCGTGGACCAGCAGGATCGCCCCCGCACCTTCGAGTCGCCACGGCGCCCGGTCCAGCCGGAATACCGCGCGGACGAGATGGGCAACGAACCCGCTCTCACCGTAGAGAAACATGAAGGCGATCACGCCCACCAGCGGTGGCAGGACCGCCGGCAGCGCCACCAGCCCAGACAGCACCCGGCGGCCCGGAAAGTCCACCCAGCTGAAGAGAAACGCCAGCGGCACACCCAGCGTCCCCGCCAGCACGACGCTCACCAACGAGATCCACAGGCTCCCCCACAGCGCCTCCCAGGTATTGCCCCGCTCCAGGAACCGGCTGACGTGCTCGAGGGTCCATCCCGACGGCCCTCGCACGCTCTCCACCAGCACCAAGAAAATGGGGTACACTACCAGCCACGCCAGGACGACGGCGAGCAGCCAACCGAAGGCCTCGGCGCGCCGGGGCCTGCTCATGCGCTCGCCGTCGGGAAGAGGTGCAAGCCGATGCCGGTGAGCGCTAATCCGACGCGGTCCCCCGTACGCACCGCGTGCGGATCCGTCGTTACTTCCAGCACGGTCCCGTTATCCGTCTCCACAGTGAACAGCGCCGTGGCGCCGAGGAAGCGTCGTGCGCCGACGGTGGCGTCGGTGACCCCCCGTGACGTGTCGACCAACCGGACGCCCTCCGGCCGCACCATCATGACGGCCGGCCCAGTGAATCCGCGGCTACCTTCGGGGAGGGGCCAGCGGACGCCATCGACGACCAGCACCGAGGGATCTTCCGCCGTTACCTCGCCCCGCAGATCCGACGCCCGGCCCACGAACCCGGCCACGAACGGATTCACCGGTGCTTGATACAGTTCATCCGGACTGCCGACCTGTTGCAGCCGACCGTCGCGCAGCAAGGCGATGCGATCACCCAGATCGAAGGCCTCTTCCTGCTCGTGCGTCACCAACACGGTGGTGATGCCCACACGATGGATCAGATCGCGCAACTCGCTGCGGGTACGTTCGCGCAGGGAGGGATCGAGATTCGACAGCGGCTCGTCGAGGAGGAGGATGCGGGGTTCTGGTGCCAAGGCCCGCGCCAGCGCCACCCGTTGTTGTTGGCCGCCAGACAACTCGCTCACGCTGCGGCGTTGGTATCCGGCCAAGTCAACCATGGTCAGGGCTTCAGCCACGCGACGCGTTCGCTCACCACGGTCGAGCCTACCGGTCTCCAACCCAAACGCGACGTTGGCTCCCACATCCAGGTGCGGGAACAACGCGTAGTGCTGGAACACCATGCCGAAGCGCCGATCCACCGGCGCCACTCGGGTTACATCTTGTCCATCCACCACAACCCGGCCGTCGTCGGCCCACTCGAACCCGGCCAGCAACCTGAGCGTCGTGGTCTTGCCGCTCCCGCTGGGACCGAGCAAGGCCATTATTTCACCCTGGGCCAGTCCCAACGAAAGATCGTCGACGGCCGCGAAGCCGTCGAAGCGCTTGGTGAGGCGGTCGAGAATGAGAAAATCTGTCATCGGGGAACAGGGCTCACCGGCTGCCCTTGCCGCGCACGTGCTCGTCCCAGTAGGACATCCACGAGGGGCCATCGCGGGCCAGGAGATCCCAGTCCATGGGGACAGGCTTCATGCTGGCTTCGACTTCGGCGATCCACTCCGGAATGGAATCAGCAGGGAGATCGCTCCGTGCCGGGAGACGGAACACCTCACGTGCGGTGAGCAGGAGTGCCTCGTCGGTGGCGACGAAATCGATGAACGCCTTGGCGGCTTCCGGGTGACGGGCGCCGCGCACCAGGCCGATGGCGTCCTCGATCACCACCGTGCCGCTGGCCGGGAACACATAGCCGAACGGCAGCCCCTTCGATCGCCCGATGAGCATGTCCTGCAAGTCCCACAGTGACAGCACCCCCTCCTGCCGTGCCAGCTTCTGGTACAGAATCGCCGGGTTCATGGTGTAGGTCTTGGTGTTGGCGTCGAGCCGGCGGAGCCACTGCATCGCCTGCGCCGTATCACCCGTTTCCCGGATACTCTTGAGGATGATGAAACCCCAGATGGCCCGCATGGTGCCGCTGGCCATCGGGTCACGAATCAACACCTGGTCAGCCCATTTCGGATCGAGCACGTCATCCCAGTCCTGGGGCACGCTCTCCGGCGAAAGCGCGGCGGTGTTGTAGGCGATCACCGCGGGTGTCCGGTAGACCGGCCAATACAGATCGTCCGGCCCAATGCCCCATGGACCGACCTTGTCGGCCCAGGCGGGCCGGTACGGCGCCAACAGGGAGTCCTGAACCCCGCGCCCGAATATGGTGGTCGGCCCACCGAACCACACGTCGGCCTGGGGACTACTCCGTTCGAAGCGGAGCCGGTCGAGAACTTCCTGGCTCCCCATGTCCAACCACCGCACGTCGATGTCCGGATGGTGCCGCTCGAACGCGTCCTCCAGCAGATTGAGCTGCTCACGGCCGTGCGGAGAGTAAATGAGGACCGGCGTCCGCCCGTCGTCGACACACCCCGACAGCGCGGCGATAAGCAATAGAACCACGCTTTGTGGGTATCGGGCCAACGGTCTCATGACACTCCCTTGCGCTTGCTCATCGCCAGCATGTTCATGAACAGCCGGTAGGCACCTGGCACACCGGCGGGCAGCTGCCGGAAGAAACTGATGCCGGTGTAGATGTACCGGCCGTCACCCACGTCGGCCACCAGCAGGCTACCCTCGAGCGGCCCCTCGCCGGGATCGTGCATCTCCAGCACCGCCTGGTACGCCTTATCCCAACTGCGGGCGAAGTATAAGCCACGCTCCTGCACCCAGTCGTCCCAATCGGCGTCGGTGATCACGTTGGGCTGAGCCACCACCGGGTGGTCGGGGTCCAACAGGCGTACAGCGGCCGTTTGATCGGCCACCCGGTCGTGGCTGTTTCGCCTCGGGCGCGCCCCAGTGGTCGTCTGCCCATCGGCGACGAGTGGACGACCACCGACCGACATGGGAAACGGCGCGTAACCACCGTCGAAGAACTGGTACTGCTGGTACTGGACCAGCAGGAGCCCACCGGCATTAGCGTACTCCAACAACCGGTCGTTGTGCCGCACCAGCGTTTCGTTGATCTCGTAAGCCCGGCTGCCGACGACAATGACGTCGAAACGACCCAGATCACCACGCGCCAGCATGGCATCGTCGATGATGGTCAACGGTAACCCCACATCCCACAGCGCCTCGGGCACACGGTCGGCCGCGCCGCGGATGTACCCGACCATCGCCAGGTCCGGTATTTCGAGCGGCGCCAGCTTGACCGTCGAAACCGCGTCTCTCGAGAATGTCCGAGCGTGAATGTGCGGATAGTCGACCGTCACCACGCCCAGCCGGTATTCCGCGCCGTCGTCGGTACGCGCCACCGCCGCGATGCGAAACGTCCCCGACTCGAGGCCGTCCGGCAACGCTACGGAGAAGGTGAAGGCGACCCGAGAGCCCGGCTCGAGCCGGAACGCCTGGGGGGTCACTCGGGGCCAGCCGCTGGGCACTTCCGGACCCGCCTCGCCGGTGGCCAACGATGCTGAATTATTGGTGACGGTTACGGTAAAGTGCCTCGGGTCGCCACCCACCTGCAACACCGTATTGCGTGGCTCCATTACCACGTCGAGTCGCGGGAGGACTACCACCGGCCGCCGGATCTCCCCGGACGCCTGGTCGAGGTAACGGTACGATGCCTCCCGATGAAACGTCAGACTCCCACCATCGAGCCACATCGTGAACGTGCCTCGCACCGGCGGCGGTTCAAAGGGAAGGCCGTAGACACCAAAGATTCCGCGCTGGGCGACACCGTCTCCCACCACCCAGCGGTACAGTGCACCGTCCCGGGGAGCCCGAAGGAAGTACGGGTTGATGGCCAACCGATCGGGCACCAACTCCACTGTCACGGTATCGACCTCCCCGGGGCCTACGGCTACCCCATCGCTGGTGCGCGGCTGGCCCGGTATCGTGCCCACCCGTTGCTGGGGCCACATGGTGAGCCCGACAGGTGTCGTGGACGTGTTCCAGCTGAGCATGGTAAGGGTCAGGTCATCCCCGGGGGTGCTGTGCCTCCGGTCGGTGTACACGTCGAAGATCAATCCCCGGGACACGCGAATAGCCTCGGCGAGATGTACGCTCTGATCGTGCAACACCGGTGGCACCAGCGTACCCAACGATCCCGAGGGTGCGGACGCCACCGCGTCCATCAGGGCCACCAGGTCCGACCAAGCCAAGACCAGCGTGTCCCCCAACGCCTCGAGCGAGTCGGGTCGCGGTACGGCCTTGGCGTTGGCTATACGGGCTACATACCCGGCCAGTAATCGCTGGAGGTCTGGTTGATCTCCACCGATGTCGGAAAGCACCGCCGGGAAGTCGGTTCGAACCCCGGCAAACAACCCGTCGCCACCACTATCCGTACCCGACCGGTCCTCGGCCAGCGCCACACGGACTTCCGATGGACCCATGGGTTCCAACTGCCCCATGTCCTGCGATCGATGCTGGCTGCGGCTTCGCCTGGCGATCTGGTGGTACGACTGACCCACGACCTGGTCCAGGTCGCCGCCGGAAATCCTCAGGGTGGCGGACCGCGGCGTGAACCGAGCGCTGCGATACAACTTGACCGGAGCCCAGGGAAGGAGCCCCTCTTCCACGAAGAGCTCCGGAAACACCGTGGAGTCACCGGCAACACGGAAGGCCTCGTGGGCCGCCCAGCCCGCCGCCTGATGCTGGCCGTGGCCATCTGAAGGTGTTCCGCTGAACACCGAGAGGATGACCTGGGGCCGGAACCGGCGGACGATCCGCACCACGTCCTTGAGGATCGAGTCCCGGGGCCAGTGTTGCCATGTGTCCTCGATGGACTTGGAGTATCCGAAATCATAGGCCCGGGTGAAAAACTGCCGGGCGCCATCGATGCGACGGGCCGCCAGGAGTTCTTCGGTCCGAATCAGCCCCAGCCCCTCACCCAGCTCGGGGCCGATCAGGTTCTGTCCCCCTTCACCCCGGTTGAGCGACAGGTACGCGGCGGCAGCGCCGTACTTGCGCACGGCGATGGTCAGCAGTTCGGTATCCTCGTCGTCCGGATGGGCTCCGATGATCAGCAGTCTCTGATAGACTCCCAGCGGTCGGAGGGCTTCTTCCAGAGCCGTGATCCCTCCCGAGGTGGGCGCAGCGAGCTGGGCGAGTGCTCGAGGGGGAATGGCGGCGGCCATCACCAACACCGTGATCAGTCTCCAGTGATGCCGTCGTCTAACCATCGCCACGCTCCTCGGTTGTTGCCTTGGGCTGGGACACTCTCTGCAGTGCCTCGAACGTATAGATCCCAGTGTCGTGCCCGTCGCTCCACGTGACCCGGATCCCGTAGGTCCCCACCAGCTCCACGGAAACCGGGTGGATGTCGTCGGGGACCTGTGAGGGCTCGAGCAGGGGAACGCCGGTCATCTCGTCGTGGCACCCGGCGCAGGGGCACGACAACCGGAGCGCCCGGGCCTCGAGCAGGCTCCCCTCGGTTCCTTCGTGCCAGACGATGACGAGACCGTCGTCCTGGCGCCGGATGGCATGTGGCATGAGCATGGGCAACGGCCTCACCGAGCAAATCGTGTTCGGGTGACACACATCGGTGCCGGTGTATTATTAGATTCGACGACTGCATCCACTGAACGGGTATCATCGGGTATCATAATGACTTCCGCAACTCATGATCCATTCGGCAGCCGCAGCACCCTCGACCTC
>CAJVYZ010000055.1 GCA_913009915.1 uncultured Gemmatimonadota bacterium
GGGGCAGCCGTGCCACCGTCTTTTCCATTCAGGCCCTCGACCGCCAGGGCCTCACTCAGCTCGACCGGCTGCCGTTCTCCATTCGAGTCCTCCTGGAGAACGCTCTCCGCCATTGCGGTCGCGGGCCCGTCACCGAAGATCAGGTCCAGGCACTCGCCGGTTGGCGTGGTGGAGCCTCGACCGCGGGCGCCGAGATCCCCTTCATGCCCGCCCGAGTGGTGCTCCAGGACTTCACCGGCGTACCCGCGGTGGTCGATTTGGCTGCCATGCGCGACGCCATGGCCCGCATGGACGGCGACCCCGCGAAAATCAACCCCGTCATCCCCTGCGACCTGGTCATCGACCACTCGGTGCAGGTCGACTATTTCGGCACCGGCGGGGCCTTCCACCGGAACGTGGAACTCGAGTTCTCCCGGAATCGTGAACGCTATCAGCTCCTCAAATTTGCCCAACAGGCATTCGACAACTTCCGGGTCGTGCCGCCGGGGACGGGGATCGTCCACCAGGTCAACCTCGAATACCTGGCGTCCACCGTCCAACTCCGGGACCAGTATGGTGAATTGACAGCCTACCCTGACACACTCGTGGGGACCGATTCGCACACCACCATGATCAACGGCCTGGGAGTCATGGGCTGGGGCGTCGGAGGCATCGAAGCCGAAGCGGTCATGTTGGGCCAGCCGTATTTCATGCTGATCCCCAAGGTCGTCGGCATGAAGCTGGTGGGGCACTTGCCGGTCGGCACCACCGCCACCGACCTGGTTCTCCGGGTGACCGAACTCCTTAGACGCCACGGCGTAGTCGAGAAGTTCGTGGAATTCTACGGCTCCGGGTTGTCCCACCTGTCGCTGGCCGATCGGGCCACCATCGCCAACATGTCGCCGGAGTACGGTGCCACCATGGGCTTCTTCCCCGTCGACGACGAAACCGTGCGCTACCTGCAGCGCACCGGCAGGCCGGCCGAGGTGGTGGATCGGGTCGAACGGTATTGCAAGGAACTGGGGTTGTTCCGCACCGACGCCACCCCGGACCCCGAATTCTCCACCACCCTCGAACTGGACCTCGCGACGCTCGAACCTAGCCTGGCCGGCCCCCGGCGGCCCCAGGACCGCGTGGCCATGGCCGATCTCAAGCGCAATTTTGCCGTCAGCCTGAAGGACCTGATGCCGACCGCGGCCCCACCCGAGCGGCATGAGGTGGCCGAGGCGACCTACTCGAACTGGATGTACGAGGGGGGAGGCCAGAATCAGGCCGTGGCAGAGGCCCCCTCCCAGGCAGGCGTGGCCGTCGAACTCGACGGGGAAACCCACCTGCTGGCGGACGGGGCCGTGGTCATCGCGGCCATCACCAGCTGCACCAACACCTCGAATCCGTCCGTCATGATCGGCGCCGGACTCGTGGCCAAGAACGCGGTGGCAAGGGGCCTAACAACGAAGCCGTGGGTCAAGACCAGTCTCGCCCCCGGATCCCGGGTCGTCACCGACTACCTGGATAGCTCTGGGCTGAGCGAGTACCTCGACACACTCCGGTTCAACCTGGTCGGATACGGCTGCACCACCTGCATCGGCAACAGCGGGCCGCTGCCTCCCCCCATCGCGGCCGCCATCGAGAGCCAACACCTGGTGACCGCCGCCGGTTTGAGCGGTAACCGGAATTTCGAGGCCCGGGTTCATCCGCAGGTCCGCGCCAGCTATCTCGCGTCACCAATGCTGGTGGTGGCCTACGCCCTCGCCGGCACCGTCAGAATCGACCTGACGGAGGAGCCGCTGGGGTACGACGCCGATGGCGGTCCGGTATTCCTGGCGGATCTGTGGCCCTCAGCTGAGGAGATCTCCGACTTGATGGCCTCATCCGTCAAGCCGGAAATGTTTACCGAGCAGTACGGCGCCGTCTTCGACGGCGACGAGGACTGGAACGCCCTGGAGGTACCCGGCGGTAGCCGGTTCGAATGGGCGCCCGATTCAACCTACGTGCGGGAGCCACCGTTCTTCCAGGGCCTGGCACCGGAGCCGGCCCCGCTGGAGGATATCCGTGGTGCCCGGGCTCTGGTGGTGTTGGGCGACACCGTCACCACCGACCACATTTCGCCGGCTGGAGCCATTCCCAAGAACGGTCCCGCGGCACGCTATCTCTTGGACCACGGGGTCGAGCGGCCCGACTGGAACACCTTCGGCTCGCGCCGGGGCAATCACCAGGTGATGATGCGGGGCACCTTCGGCAACGTGCGCATCAAGAACCACCTCACCCCCGGCAAGGAAGGAAACTGGACCCTCCACTTCCCCACCGGCGACATCGTGTCCATCTACGATGCCGCCATGCGCTACGCCGCCGACAACACCCCGTTGGTGGTCCTCGGCGGCAAAGAGTACGGCACCGGGTCGAGTCGTGACTGGGCCGCCAAGGGAACCATCCTCCTCGGCGTGAGAGCGGTCCTGACGGAGAGCTTCGAGCGGATCCACCGCAGCAACCTCGTGGGCATGGGCGTGCTCCCCCTCAACTTCGTGGAGGGCGATACTCGCGAGTCTCTGGGTCTCACCGGCAACGAAGTCTTCGACGTCGTCGGCATCGCCCACGGCCTCGAGCCGGGCGGGACCGTCACCGTGACCGCCACGGCCGACGACGGGACCGTCAAGACGTTCCCGGCGCTCGTCCGGCTCAATTCCGACGTCGAACTGGACTACTACCGGAACGGCGGCATCCTCCAGCGGGTCCTGAGGCAGTTTTCAGCTGTCAGCCATCAGCCATCAGACGGCTGACAGCCGACATGCGAACAAAAAAACGGCCCTCCATTCGGAGGGCCGTTTTCTTCTTCGAAATGTCCTACTCAGGCGACCAGGTCTCTCAGGTGTTCGCCCGTGTCGCCCTCCCTGAGCCGGAGGAGCGCCCGATCGCGCAATTGGCGAATGCGCTCGCGGGTGACACCCATCATGCGGCCGATTTCCTCGAGCGTTCGGCTGTTGCCGTCTTCCAGCCCGAAGTAGAGCCGCAACACCTTGGCGTCGCGCGGAGGAAGAGTGGTCAGAGCCTTGTCGATCCCCTCGGTCCGGCTGTTGAGAATCGTGCTCGTGTCCGTCCCTTCCTGATCGGCGGAAGCGAATCGCTCGATGCGTTCGTGTCCGTCGCCATCGCGGGTCGGGTGATCCAGCCGCACAGCCTCCGAGTTCAAGGCACTGAGGCTGCGGACGGCCTCGAACGTCAGGCCGGTGGCCTCAGCCAGTTCCTCGGTGGTCGGCATACGACCCAGTTTTTCCTTCAACAGCGTGGTGGTCCGTCCCAACCGGCTCAAATCAGCCGTCCGGTTGAGCGGCACCCGCACCGGCCGGCCATGCCGCGCGATGGCAGCCTGTACCGCCTGGCGGATCCACCACACCGCGTACGAAATGAACTTCACCCCGCGGTCGGGATCGAACTTCCGGGCCGCAGTCATCAGGCCGAGGTTGCCTTCGCCGATGAGATCCACCAGCGGCACCCCCCGGTTCTGGAACTTCTTTGCCACTGAAACCACGAAGCGCACGTTGTGACGAGCCAGTCTCTCCTGGGCCTCGACATCGCCTCTGAAGGCCTTCCGGGCTAGTGCTATTTCTTGCTCCCGTGTCAGGAGCGGCACCCGGCTGATTTCGTCGAGGTAGAGATCCAGACTCTCACGGCCTTCGTCCACCGCTCGAGCAATTAGCGCCGGCCGTACGGCACGCCGCTTCGGGCGAGGTTTCGTTGCTGTCACCGTGTCAGTCTCCTTACGCGCTTGAGCGCGCCGATCTATAGTGATCTTCCCGCCAAGCGAGAAGGGCTAATGCAATCGTGCAATATAACAGCTAACTCCACAAAATTCAACACTTTAACTAACTCATTCACTACCCGTCACTTGGCCGCCGACCTGCCAAATGGACACACCACACCTCCCATATTCTATGATGCGCACCAAGACCAAATGGTGGCACCACTTTGGGTTGCATTGTGGAACCACACATCGGCCCATCGGTTCCATGGGGGAGATGCCGCAACCACCGGCTGGTGCACACCGGCCAATAGTATTCGGCGGAGACCCCGAGGGGGCTCCGCCGACTACCAGGGTAACGCTGAAAAGGAAGGGTTGGTTCGCGGAAGTTGCCGGCCGATCAGCCGCCCGGCATTGCCATCGGGGTCTCGGTGATCTGGGTGACGGCGTCATCACCCCGGTCGACTAGCTCCACGGATTCACCGCTGGACCCGGACCATTTGATCATGCCGAAGGGCATGCCCTCGACGATCCAGGCGTCACCGGGACTCCCGCCGCTCGTCAGCCGATAGTGGACGGCGTCGAAGGTCCCCGCGGGGACGGTGACGGATTCGGAGCCGACGCGCTCGGCATCTTCACACCCCTTGCCGAAATCGAGGGCAGGATCGGAGCTCATTTGGCTCTGTATACGCTCCATCATTGTGCCCGAGAATTTCATCGCCGGCTGTCCGGCGGCCTTTACCACCATCTCCACGATCTTCTTTTCGGCCATGGCGTGATAGAATCCGCCATCAGCCAGCATCTTCATGATGGCGCTGTTACCCTTGGCCTCGAAACTCATCTCGTACCAAGTGAGCTCCTGCCCGCCCCGGGTTTCGGTGCCGACCACCGCTATTCTCGAACGCCCGGCCTGCCCCTGCGTCTGGAAATCGTACTCCACCCATGATCCCACTGCAGGGGCCTCGAGAAAGGCCTCGCAGGCGTTCTGGGCCGCAACGGGCGTGGCTATGGCGGCCGCGAGGGCCGTGCTCATGAGAATCCGCATATCAACTCCCCTAGACTATAGCGACTTGATCTCACTCACCAGGGCCGAGAGCGACACCTTGGCGTCACCGAACAACATGGAGGTCTTTTGGTGATAGAACAACTCGTTCTGGATGCCGGCAAACCCGGGGTTCATGCTGCGCTTCATGACGATGGTGCTCTGGGCGTTCTCGACCTCGAGAATCGGCATGCCGTAGATCGGGCTCGACGGATCGTTGTGGGCGGCCGGATTGACGACGTCGTTGGCCCCGATCACCAAGGCGACGTCGGCTCGCGGGAACTGCGGATTGATGTCGTCCATCTCCACCAACTGGTCGTAGGACACGTTGGCCTCGGCCAGCAGGACATTCATGTGGCCCGGCATTCGTCCGGCCACCGGGTGGATGGCGTACTTGACCTCGCCGCCGTTCTTGTGAATGAGATCGGCCAACTCACGCACCACATGCTGCGCCTGGGCCACCGCCAGCCCATAGCCCGGCACGATGATGACCAGCCTGGCGTAGGCCAGCCGCAGCGCGGCATCTTCCACCGACACCTCGTTGACGGTCAGGCCCTCGGAGCTCTTGCTAGACCCCCCAGCGCCGTCCGCGCCGAACGCGCCGAACAGGACGTTGGCCAGCGAGCGGTTCATAGCCTTGCACATGATGTTGGACAGGATCAGGCCCGATGATCCGACCAGCGCTCCGGCCACGATGAGGACCTGATTGTCGATGACGAACCCGGTCATCGCCGCGGCGATGCCCGAATAGGAGTTCAACAGCGCTATGACCACCGGCATGTCCGCCCCGCCGATGGGAATCACCAACAGCACACCGAGCAACAGCGACAGTCCGACCATGCCATAGAAGATCTCTGCCTGGTGGCCCGGGACGACCACCTGGTAGACGGCCAGGGCCGCGATGGTGAGAAACACCAACGCGTTGAACGTCTTTTGGAGCGGGAACGTCATGGGCTTGCCGCTCATCAGTTCCTGCAGCTTCAGGAAGGCAATGAAGCTTCCTGTGAGCGTGATCGACCCGATGAAAGTTCCCAGCTGAATGGTGATGTTGGTCTCGATCGCCAGCGGCACGCCGTTGGGCATGCCCGCCTTGAGGAACTCGGCGCCGGCGACCAGCAACGAGGCTCCGCCCCCGAAACCGTTGAGCAGCGCGACCATCTGGGGCATCGACGTCATCTTGACCGATCGGGCCATCCAGAAGCCCAGCCCGCCGCCCACCACCACACCGGCGATGATGACCTCGAACGACACGATCTGTTGGTCGAGCAGCGTCACCACGATGGCGATGAGCATCCCCAAGCCCGACATACTGTTGCCGTTCCGGGCGGTATCGGGACTCTGCAGCCGCTTGATGCCCATGATGAACAGGGCTGCGGACACGAGGTAGATCAGGGGCGCTAGGCCGGCCGGCATCATGACCCCTCCGGGTCTTTGCGGAACATCTGCAGCATCCGGTCGGTGACGGCATACCCGCCGACCACGTTGATCATGGCCAACACCACGGCTCCGAACCCGACATACTGGGAAATCCAGCCGAAGTCTCCGCCGGCGACGATCAACGCTCCGACGATGGTGATGCCGCTGATGGCGTTCGACCCGGACATCAACGGAGTGTGCAACGTCGGAGGCACCCGTTGAATCAGCTCGAACCCGAGGAACGTCGCCAAGGTGAAGACGACGATGCCCAGGATAATGCCTTCGCTCATGTGGTTCTCCCGAATCGGACCTCGCCGTTCGCGACGACGCACATGGGCCCGGTGATGGGATCATCGAGATCGATCGCGAGCGCACCCTCTTCAGTGATGTGCTCGACGAACGTTGTGAGATTCTTGCTGTACATTTGGCTGGCGTGCAAGGGCACGGTCGCCGGCAGATTGACGGGCCCGATGATCTTGACCCCACCGACCACCACCGTCTCCCCCGCCTTCGTCAAGGCGCAGTTGCCGCCCGTCTCGGCCGCCAGGTCGACGATCACCGACCCCGGCCGCATCGACCGCACCATCGGCTCGGTAATCAACAGCGGTGCCGGCTTGCCCGGGATCTGCGCCGTGGTGATGACTATGTCCATGTCCGGCACATGGCCCGCGATGGCGGCGAGCACCTTCTCCTGTTGCTCCTCGGCTAGTTCCTTGGCGTAGCCGCCGGCGCCTTCCGCTTCCGCCACCGCTTCCGCCTCGATGAACGAGGCACCCAGGCTCTCGACCTGCTCGCGCACTACCGGACGCACGTCGAAGGCGGATACGATCGCCCCCAACCGCCGGGCGGTGGCAATGGCCTGGAGCCCGGCAACGCCGGCCCCGATGACAAACGCCTTGGCCGGTGCCAGCGTGCCCGCTGCCGTCGTGAGCATGGGCAGGAGCTTGCCTTGTTCCGAGGCGGCGACGAGCACGGCCTTGTACCCGGCCACCGTCGCCTGGGACGATAGCACGTCCATCGACTGCGCCTTGGTGGTCCGCGGCACCAACTCCATGGCGAAGGCCGTGATGTTGCGTCGAGCCAGCTCGGCGTACACCGCATCGATTCTCCCCGGCTGGAGCAGGGCCACCAGAGTGGTTCCCTCCCCATAACCTGCTGCCTCTTCCAGCGTCGGAGGTTGCACCTTCAGGATCAGGTCGGCATCACCCAGGCCTCCCGTGGCCACCATGGTGACCCCGACATCGACATAGGCGTCATCAGGAAACCCCGCGGCCTGGCCGGCACCCTCCTCGACGACAACCGTGAGTCCGGCCTTGCTGAGTCGGGCGGCGGCGGCGGGGATGAGGCCCACACGACGCTCTCCCGGGAAAGTCTCTTTCGGTATTCCGACCTTCATCGGCTTCTCTCATGGCTAAACGGAACTGACAATCTACCCACTTCACCTATGAAGGGGAGATGAGGATCAGCATGAACATCCCTACATTCCAATGAGCCCGCCCAAGCCGCCGGTCTTCTTGCGTACCTCTTCCTCCAGCCGACTGCGGACCTCCGCCAGGCGCGCCTGCCACTCGAGCACCGCCTGCCGGATAGTGACGCTCTCATCCGCCGCCCGCGACGCGGCAGACTCGAGGTACGGGCGGCTCACCCGGTCGACTTCCGCCCGGGCGCGCGCCTGTCCCGTGGCAAGGAGCTCCCCGGCAAGTACCCTCATTTGCCTGGCCAGGGCGTCATCCACGTTCGAATGAACCCTGAACTCGTCGATGGCGTCGAGCGATCCTGCCACCTCTGCCACGATGTGCAGTCCAGTCAGCCCGGAGAGTACCCGCTCGAGCACGGCAGCCGCTGGGTCGGCCGACACCGAGTCGACCAACCAGGTTACCTCAGGCGCTTCCAGTGTCCACGAGGCGAAGAACCGATCCCCTGCCACCGAGGCCGCCAACCGGACACGCCCGGCCCCGGGTTCGACCGTGATCGGCATGCCAGGCAACGCGAACGCCGGCAACGCCACACCCATCCAGCGGAAGTCGAGAGAATCGCGAGCGGTCAGGCCCGTGTGGTCGATGACCGCGTCGAGCCCCAGCGTCTCGGCCCCAGCCGTAAGCCGACTGAAGGCCACGATCGCAGGCTCTCCCACCAGGGCCGGTTCCGAGGAGATATCGCTCACCCTCAGTGTGTGGCGGAATCCAGCGGTATCCCCGCCGACCTCGCTCGCCTCACCGCGCACCAGATGGAACGACGGAACATGGTCTTCCTTGGGAAACCGCACATCGGTCCCGGCGGCCCGCACTCGTTTCGGCCCTGGAACCATCCTCGGTCTAAGCCCCGGGGGCATGTACCGTCGCGCCAACTCGGCCCAGTACACCGCTCGCTGGACATAGGACAGGCTCACCTGACCGAACAGCGCGCCTCCCACGGACGGAAGGTCGAGGTCCGGCAGCCCGAGCATGGACTCCGCCCGGCGGTAGTCAGCCGTTCTGGCTCGCTCGAGATCTTCGATCCCCTCGGTGAGCATGCGGACACCCACCATTGCAGCGGTGTCGGCTCGCGCCAAGGCACCCTCGGCGGCTTCGAGTCGGTTCACCACGGAGCGAGCATCACCCACCAACGCCCGTGTGCCCGAGAGTCCCAACCTCACGGGGTCGGCTCGGGCGACTCGTTCGGCGAGTGCCACACCTTCTGCCACCAGGCTGTCGAGACCAAGCGCGGCCAGTCCGTTGCTCGCCAGCGCGACGAGAGAGTCGGTTTGCCGCATCAGCCGTTCGGCCGCCGCCACGCTGGCCAGCTGGCTGGGATCGAGTACCAGGGTCCTGATCGAGTCCACCGCTGACATCCCCAGAAACGGCTCGCCGAGCCGGTCCCGCCATTGGTCCACCATGGCCGACGTACGGGCGGCCAATCCGCCCGCCACCGGGGTCGCCGGCTTCTCCCTGGCAGTGAACAGCTCGATCCGTTCAAAGGCCAGGTCGGTGATGACGATCTTCTTTTCCAGCAGGGGCCCGGGATCGAGCACCAGCCGTATCCGGTCGACCTCGATGAGATTCCGGGTGGGATCGAACGGGTCCGCCACGGCCAGCTCCCCGATTTCGACGCCCGCCCGCCGCTCTCGGATGCGGACCCACCCGATATCGACCTGCGTGCCCAGAACTTGCGTCGCTGCTTCCTGAAGGGAGCGCCGGACGACGATATCGGCGAATAGGCCCCACAGCACAGCCACGAAGGCGAAGAACAGGGCCAGGGGTGCCAGCGCCTTCCAGCGGAACCAGGACCTGCGGGCCGCCATCATTCGGGCCGGAGGAGGCGGTACACCGTCATCACTCGCGATGCGGCTATCGCCTTGTAGTATTTGGAGTTACGGACCTTGGCCCCGAGGGTGCTCCGGTAGCGGACCACGGCGGCACGGCTGGCCACATAAATTGGGAAGGTGAGGATCGCCCAGCAGACGATGCTTCCCAGGACAATGGTATTGTTGAAATTCGACAGTGCGAGGATCGGGGTATTGTAGACTGCGGTCCACAACCCTCGGAGCCACGGCAGCCCCAGTAGCGTCGCGCCTACGTAGTCGAATACGGGGTCCAGCACAAAGCCGGCGGGTGTGAACAGCAGCATCCCGATGACCGCACCACCGACGGATAAGATCGGAAGAGCGTCGTGTAGGGAAAGAGTGTAGATCTCGGTGGTCGCCGTATCATTAAAAAAAAAAACAAGTAAA
>CAJVYZ010000056.1 GCA_913009915.1 uncultured Gemmatimonadota bacterium
TTTTCCAGCAGAAGACGGCATACGAGATATATCAGTGTGACTGGAGTTCAGACGTGTGCTCTTCCGATCTGGCCACACGCCGTTTACGGTGCAGGTGGTACCCAAGGCCATTCACGTTTTTGCCCCCTGAACCGATGACTCGACGAGACAAACCTTCTGCCGATGCCGGAACTCCGGACGGGACCCTCGAGCGGGCTCTGGCCGATGCACGGACCGTCCTGGAACTGGTCCGGGACCTGCCGACGCTCGACACCCTGGATGACGCCGTCAGTCGGGGATTGGACGCCGCCACCAGGGGACTGGGATTCGACGGGGCCATGATCACCCACAAGGGTGAGGAAGCACCGAAGGGCCTTCTGGTTCTGGGAGCGATCGGGCTCGAGAGTACCGTACATCGAGCCGGGAGCATCCTGGGCGGGCACACGGTGGAGTGGTCGGTGGCGGACACCGCGACCGAGCGGATCAGCGCCAATATCGATGCCGAGCCGGAAGTGACTGGCGATCCGATGCGCGGCCGTCTGGCTCGCGCGGGGTTGGTGCTACCGATGCGGCTGGGTACTCGCATCGTGGGGACGCTCACGCTGTCCGCCGAGCGTGAAGGCTGGGAGCCTCCCGGCGAGGAGACCCTCCTGCTCGCTCGGGCGATGGCGGACCAGCTCGGGGCAGCGGTGAGCAGTCTCAGGATGCGCGCCGACCTGATCACCCGTCTGGAGCAACTGGACGCCCTCGGCCGCATCACTCACGCCCTGACCGGCGTGGAGGACGCCGAGGAGACGATGCGGTTCGTGGCGGACGAGGGCCGCCGCGTGTTCGACGCGGAGCGGGCGGGCGTGTTCCTGTTCCATTGGGATGAAGAGCGAACCGAGTGCGTCGTGGCACTTGGCCTTTCCGACCGATACATCCATGAAGTTGAGCGTGTAGCCAATCAACTGCAGACGACGAAGGCCCTGCTGGAGCACCAGCCAGTGTTCGTGTCGCGTGCCAAGGGCCGTCCGGGGAACACGCTCGCCGCGGCCGTGGCGGCCGAAGGCTTCCGTTCGGTCGCGCTCCTGCCGCTGGTTTTTGCCGGAGAGACGATCGGGTCGCTGGCCTTCTATCATGACGCTCCCCGCGAATACACATCGGACGAGCGCCGGCTGGCCGTGGCCTTTGCCGATCAGGCCGCCCTGGCGATCGGCAAGAGCCGGTTGCTGGATCAGGTCAGCCGTGTCAAACGCGAGTGGCAGATGGCTTTCGACGCCTCGGGAAGCGGTCTGGCGGTGACGGATGCCGAGGGCATCATCGTCAGGGCCAACCGGTTCGTGGCGGAGATGGCCGATATCCCGGTTACGTCGCTGCCCGGTTACGATATCAAGACCGTATTTCGGCGATGGCCGGAGGCCGGCCAGGGTCCCTTGGCGGAAGCCCGTGCCAGTGGTCGGCCCGCTGCGGCCATGCTCGACAGCAAAGATGGCCGCTTGCTCGTCGTGACCGCGACACCGTTGCCGGACGACCGGTGCATCGTGGCGATCGATGACCTGACGGACGTCGTTCGACTGGAGAATCGGTTCCGCCTCGTCGTCGAAACGGCGCACGACGCGATCGTCATCACCGACTCGGACGGGCGAATCAGCTTTGCCAACCCCGCCGCCGCTGAGTTATTTGGCGCCGCCGCCGCGTCCCTGGCCAATCAGACACTCGACGAGCTTCTCCCCGCGGCAGGGCAGCGCGGCGCCCGTGGTGAAGTCTCGCAGGCATTACGGTACGATGCCGAGTGCCGACGATCAGACGGAACGCTCAGGCAGGTATCGGTCTCGAGTGCCCCGCTGATGGACGGCGAAGCGCTGGCAGGTCGGGTGGCGGTGATGCGGGACATAACCCAGGAGGTCGAAACGCTCGATGAACTTCGACGCTCCGAGAGCCGGTTCCGGACGCTGTTTGCTGCCGCGCCGGTTGCCATTTGGACGGTGGACCGCGATGGCGCGTTCCTGTCGGTCAATCGCGCCGCCTTGTCGATGTTGGGACTCGACGAACTCCCGGTGGCGGCCACACTCGAACGATTCGTCGACCCGGCGGACGTAGAACCGGTCCGGCAGCACTTGGCGGCGAGTATGGCCGGTGAGCGGCGGGAGTTCTTCTTCCGTTTCCAGCGACCCGACGGTGCCGTCCGCGAAGCTGCGGTGGTGGCCACACCGATGACGCACGAGACCAGCCCGTCGGTGCTGGCGATCGCCCGGGACGTCACCGACGAACAACGATTGCGCGAACGGCTGATCCATGCCGAGAAGATGGCGTCACTGGGGCAGGTGGTGTCGGGTGTGGCCCACGAATTGAACAACCCCATCGCGGGCATCAATGCTCTGGCGCAGACCCTGCTGCTGGAGGGGCCACTGGATGAAGGGGCGGAGCGGGTACTGGAGAGCATCCGACGGGAGTGCGATCGTGCGGCGCGAATCATCTCCGACCTGTTGACCTCGTCGCGACAACAGCCACTGAAGCGCCAGGACGTAGACCTCAATCTGATTATCGCCGAAACGATGGAGTTGGAAGAAAAGGCGTGGGCCGGTGAGGTGGAGTGGACCCTGGATCTGGCCGAGGGACTTCCGACGGTAAGCGCGGACCCCGATCAACTCCGGCAGGTCTTGGGGAATCTGGTGGCAAACGCGCGCCAGGCGATGGCGGGCACCGAGAGGCGGTCCGGGCACATCCGCACCTATCTCCTCGAGACGGGGGTCGGCTGTGAGGTCACCGACTCGGGGCCTGGTATCCACCCGGATGCGCTGGGGAAGGTGTTCGAGCCGTTCTATACCACCAAGGTCATGGGCGAGGGAACGGGGCTCGGCCTGGCAATTTCTCACGGAATCATCGAGACCCACGGCGGAACGATCAATGCCTCCAATGCGCCGGGCGGTGGGGCAAGGTTCTGTTTTGAGTTGCATAGACACCTAGGGTAAGGAGTGAGGTGACAACATGGCGGGTTCGCTGCTGCTCATCGATGACGATGTCGACGTGCTACGGTCCATCGGCAAGTACCTGGAACAAATCGGCTACGAGGTAGCGCGCGAACTGACGGGCGAGGCGGGCCTCTCGTCGTACGAGCGTCTCCGCCCTGACGTAGTGATCTTGGACCTCCAGCTCCCCGGTATGGACGGGATGGAGGTCCTGGAGCGCCTGCGCGACCTCGATGCGTTGGTTGTGCTGCTGACGGGAACAGGCGATGTCCAGACGGCCGTCGAAGCCATGCAGGCAGGGGCGGAGAATTTCCTCACCAAGCCGGTGTCGCTCGACCATCTGGCAGTGGTGACCGCGCGGGTGATCGACAAGTCCAGGCTCCGGCGGGTGAACCGGACCCTTCTGGCTCACAAGCCGGGGCAGGGTGTGGACGCCATGGGCACCTCGTCCATGATGAAAGACCTGGCTCATCAAGTGGGATTGCTGGCCCAGAGCGACCGGACGACCGTCCTGTTGCGGGGGGACAGCGGGACGGGCAAGGGGTGGGTCGCCCGCCTGATCCACTCGTTGAGTCCACGTGCCAAGGCGCCGTTCGTTCATGTCTCCTGCGGCGCGACCTCTGCGGTCACACTCGATTCCGAATTGTTCGGCCACGAGCGCGGGGCGGTTGCCGGCGCCGAAGACCGGAAGCAGGGATTGTTCGAGATAGCAGACCAGGGGACGTTGTTTCTTGACGACATCGCCGACCTCCCACCGGAGCTGCAACCCAAGTTGTTGAAGGTGCTGGAAACGAGGGCCTTTCGACGGATGGGGGGCACGAGAGAGATCGAGGTGGACGTCCGTTTGGTGGCCGGCACCAGCAAGGACATTCAGGCGGAAGTCGAAGCCGGTCGTTTCCGGGAGGATCTGTACTACCGGTTGAGCGTCATGCCGCTGTCATTGCCACCGGTCAGAGACCGACCGAAGGAGGATCGTGTCGCATTGCTGCACAGGCTCCACCAGGAGTTGTCGGCGGAACTGTCAGATGGCCCTACGACGATCTCGCCGGACGCGTTCGACCGGATGCTCGCCTACGTCTGGCCGGGGAACATCCGGGAGATGCGAAACGTATTGGAGCGTGCCATGATCCTGGCCCGGGGACAGGATCAGATCGAGGTCGAACACCTACCGGGGGAATTCCGGGCCCGGTACGGTCTGGGCGACCGGCGACACACGCCGGTGAGCCTCGACGAGTTGGAGCGACAACATATCGAACGGACGCTCCGGCACCATGACGGGAATCGGACCCGGTCGGCGGTGGAGTTGGGTATTTCCCGCGCAACACTCATCAACAAGATCAAGCGGTATTCGCTCAAGTAATAGAGGAGGCGTCATGGCAGAACTGCACGAGAAGGACGCCATGGTCTGTAGGGCTTGTGGTCGCGAGGAACGGGCATCCGAAGGCTACCCCTGCACGGAGTGCGGCACGTTCATTTGCCTGATCTGCCACTTCCGGGGAACGGAACAGTGCAAGGAATGCGCGTCCGCTCTCGGAGGAACCAACCCGGCCACATAGGGCGGCCGGCGAGCGATTATCTTGACGCGGGCGCCACCGGCGGCGCCTCGAGCAACTCACGCGTGGGCAATCATGCAACGAAAACTGGTCTTGTTCGACATCGACGGTACCATCCTCCTTTCGGGGGGCGCGGGCCGCAGAGCCCTGGTCCGGGTCATGTCCACCACCGTCACCGATCCTGACATCTTCGGCAGAATACGGTTCGACGGCAAAACCGATCCCCAGATCATCGTCGAACTGTTGCGGGAGGCCGGCCATGAATGGTCCGGCGAACAGGAACTGATCGAGGAGTTGTCGGACCAGTACCTCGACCTTCTGGAATCGGAGTTGACGGCGGATGACGCGCCGCCGCCGACCCTCATGCCCGGGGTGATCCCGCTGCTCGATGCGCTTCACCAGGACGCGCGAGCCACGCTTGGCCTGGTTACCGGTAACCTCGCCCGCGGGGCGGTACTCAAGCTTCGGTCCGTCGGCATCGATCCCGACCGATTCGTGGTCGGCGCGTTCGGGTCCGATTCCTCGCACCGGCCGGACCTCCCAGCCATCGCCGCCAACAGAGCCGAGCCGCATTTCGGACGCATCCCCTCGGGGCACGACGTGGTGATCATCGGCGATACCCCGGCTGACATCACCTGCGGCCAAGCCATCGGTGCCAAGGCCATCGCCGTGGCGACCGGGAGCTATTCTGCGGATGACCTCCGAGACGCCGGGGCGTACCTGGTATTGGATGACTTGATGGAAACCAGCCGGATCCTCGATGTCATTTTCGGCTGAGGGCCAACCGTGAACACCGCCCCTGAGGAGTCGGCCTCCCTCTTGGTCCCCGAACTCGGGGGCGCCCTCGGACGGGTCGCCGCTCCCAGAACCAGCCGTGAGGATCCAGCGCTGGATGGGATTCGAATAACTCTGGCCACCGATCTGTTCGTGGCTGCCGGTGAGGCGCGCGACCTAGCCGCCGGCGGCGACATCCCCTCGGCCGTCGACGCTTTGAGCGAAGCCGTTTGGACAGGCATCTGGGAACGGGCCGTTTCGGCCGCCGGACAGGACCTCGCCGATCGGGTAGTGGCCGAATTCCACGATGCCGCCGGCGAGTCACGGATGCCACGAGCCTATCTCACCCGCTGGACTCCCACCGAACCCGAGCGACGGGCCATCACCGCCCACCTCGGCAAGGGCACGCGGCGACTGGGACTGGCACTCGAGGAACTGACAGCCGTTGCCACCCGGGTGCGGGACGATGGCGCTGTCGGCCCTGATGCGCTCGCCGATTGGACCAAGGCGATCGATCTCTGCGCCCGGCGGGTCGAGGCCGCGTGGATCGAATTGCTCAAGGCAGCCGACAAAGAACGCAGCCGGTGGTCGGTGGAAGTCGACCGGGTCCGCCAGTGGCACCGTCCGCGGTGGCCGATGTGGTTGCTGAGCGGGCTGTTGCTGGCCGCCGCGGTGTACTTGGGACTGGTATTCGGGGGGTTCGTTGAACCGCCGACATTCCTCAGGCCCTGGGCCGAGTATTGGTGGGAGCGCCTGTGAGCACCGTCGGTGTCGGCTTTGATATGGTGGAGATCTCCCGGGTTGAGCGGTTGATCGCCGACAAGGGCGAGGCCGTCTATGCCAAATTGCTGACGGCGGACGAGCGGGCCTACGTGACCGGTCAACCGCTCCCGGGTCAGCACCTTGCCGCCCGGATCGCGGCCAAAGAGGCGGTCTACAAGGCGCTGCAGGCGCTCCCCGACAGCCGGGCAGTTGGCTGGCAGGACATCGAGGTGGTGCGCGCCAGGGAGGGGTTCCCTTCCATTCGACTGCTCGGGGTGGCCGCCGGCCTGGCCGAAACCGCGAGTGGCCTGACCATTCATCTTTCCCTGAGTCATACCGAAACGATGGCGGGTGCCATCGCCCTGATCGAATCTCCCTGATAGCCGCCCTTCCATATCCGACTAGTTGACTCTAGTTTCGAAGCACTGCCTCGAAACGAGTTGAAAATGATTCTCATGCATGGCTTGGGTCTGATCATCAGTGCCGCCGCCCTCAGCGCGCCGTTGTCTGCCCAGGATGATCCCTCGGTCGCTCTGCGCCGCATGGCCGCCACGGCCAAACTCGCCGCGCAGGAGTACGCCATCGGTGTGGCATCGGGCCACGTCGTCTCGCAGGCCGAAGTCGATGAAGCCGAGTTGTTTCTGGCGGAGGCGCTCCGTGCCGCCGAGGGATTGCCCGATGGGGTCAGGAGCCGAGCCAAGGTTGCGCTCGAGTCGATTCTATCGATGGTCCGGACCACCACGGCGCCGGCCGATGTCGCTCTCGCGGTCGATGAACTCACTTCGGCATTGGCTGAAGAACTGGGGATTGCCCTGGACGTACTTCCCGATTCACCGCCGCCCCATGCCAAGGGCGCCGAACTGTATCAAACGGAATGCGCGTCGTGCCACGGGGACCTCGGTGCCGGGGATGGTCCCGCCGCGGTGGGGCAAGATCCGCCGCCGGCAGATTTGAGCGACCATGTCAGGCTCTCGAACCAGTCGCCTTTGGACTTCTACCGCCGGGTGACCATTGGCGTAGCCGGTACCGCCATGGCGTCCTTCGAGGACATCCTCAGCGAAGAGGATCGCTGGGCGGTGGCACTCTATGCCAGCCGTCTCAGGCTGCCGGAGGTCGCGGAGCGGGCGGGGGAGGAGGTGCCTGCGCATCTCTGGTGGTTTACCACGACCGCCCGGATGTCCGATGACGCCATCGCGCGGGAGTTGTCGACGCGGGGTGCCGATTCTTCGCCGGCCGCTGTGGCTTTGGTCAGGGCCCATCCCGGCCCCCGGGGCGAGGTCGAGCGAGCCCTGGCGACGATGGCACTGGTGCGGGTGCAGGCCGATTCCGCCTACGGTTTGGCTCTGGACGGACGCCCCGACGAAGCGGACGCCGTGGCACTCAGTGCCTACATCACCTTCGAGGGGGTCGAACTGGAGTTGCGGTCGCGGTCGCCGGGGTTGGCCGGCCAGTTGGAAGGTGAGTTCGCCACATTTCGGGCGGGAGTGTCCGCCGCGAAGCCTCCTCAGGAACTCCGGGCTATCCACGGTTCACTCCTCGAGGGGCTGCAGCAGGCGCAGAAAGCACTAGGGCATCGTCTCACACCGTTCGAGCTGTTCTTCCAGTCATTGGTGATCTTGTTGCGTGAGGGTATCGAGGCCATCCTCATCATCGGAGCCCTCATCGCATTTCTGGTCAAGACCGGAGCCGAGGAGCGCCGCCGGGACGTGTACTACGGAGTAGTGGCTGCCTTGGTGGCCAGCGTCCTCACTGCAGTGTTGATCGAGACGGTCTTCCACATCAGCGTTGCCCAACAAGAGTTGCTCGAAGGCGCGACCATGCTGCTGGCGGCGGGTGTCCTGTTCTACGTGAGCTACTGGTTGCTCTCGAAGATGGAAGTGGCGCGGTGGAACCGATTCGTCCAGGGGAAAGTCCAGCGTGCCTTGGTCGGCGGATCCATACTGGCGCTTCCGACGGTGGCATTTCTGGCGGTATACCGGGAGGGGTTCGAGACCGTTCTGTTCTACAAGGCCCTGTTCGTCAGCAGCGGAGCGGTCGGCGCAGCGATCCCAGTGGCACTCGGCATGCTCGTAGCAACGGTGTTGCTGGTGGTGATCTATCTGGCGATCAGCCGCTACGGAGTCCGCATTCCCCTCAAGCCGTTCTTTGGCATCACCGGGGTGTTCCTTTACTACATGGCGTTCGTGTTTGCCGGCAAGGGCATTCTCGAACTACAGGGGGCCGGGATTCTGGGGGTGACCTACGTGCCGTGGGCACCGGTCATCCCGGCGCTGGGCGTGTACGGTACCGCCGAGGGTTTGCTGGTGCAGGGGATTCTGGTGCTGCTGTTTGCCGGTGGGATCGTGTGGACGTTCTTCATCGAACCTCGCCGGCTCAAGGTCACGTCCGTGTTGCTGCCGGATCCGAACGAGCGACCCCGGAGCCCGGGTCCGCGCCACCCCGAAATGGTGACGTTGCCCGAGCGCGATCTGGTGCGCTCTCTGGAACGAATGGACGCCGACCTGGCGGAGGTGAGAGCGGAGATTTCCCGGATCAAGGATCATGTTACCGAGAAGGACGAGTCGCTTAGAAACGAGGGCTAAGAGGGCTAAGAGGGCTAAGAGGGAAAAGAGGGCTAAGAGGGAAAAGAGGGCTAAGAGGGAAAAGAGGGCTAAGAGGGAAGACTGACGAACCCTCTTCGCCGTGTTCTCCTTCTTAGCCCTCTTAGTCCTCTTAGCCGTAGTTCCGAGCTTCTATGCGCGCCCGAGCCTCATGTACTGAGGTAGGGTCCCGGCGGCACGTCCTTGGCCCGGTAGAGGGCCGATAGGAGGTAGGCGCCTACCAGCACCAGCACTACACTGGTTGCCTGTGCCAGGGTGAACGCGCCGAACATCCGGTCGTCCTTGGCGCGCACGAACTCGATCAGGAAGCGCTCGACCCCGGCAAATATCAAGTACAGGCCGAACAGCCAGCCGGTTCCGGCTTGCCGCTTGCGCAACACCCACATGATTGCGAACGCCGCCAGCATGGCGGCCACCTCATAGAGCTGTGTGGGATGCACGGCCAAGACCGTGGTCGGATCCATCCCTTGCGGCATGGCAATGCCGAACAACCGTTCCATGTTGCCGGCGGTGGACGGGGGGAGGCCTTGGGGGAACTTCACGGCCCAGGCGACGTCCGTTGGCCTCCCGTAGTCGTCGTTGACCAGGAAGCATCCCACTCGCCCGAGGGCGTAGGCTGCGGCGAGTGGCGGCCCCATCAGTTGGGCGGTCCACCGGGTCGGCACCTTCAGGCGCAGCCCGTTCAGGATGACCGCGAGGGTGCCGCCGAGGAACCCGCCGTACCATACCAGTCCCCCGCGAGAAAACAGCGCGCCCGGATCCCCCATCAGGAATACGTACCACAGTTTGGCCCCGACGATGCCGCCGATGACCGCGGCCACGACGATTTCGCCGGCGTAGTCTTCCCGCAGGCCGCGGCGCTTGAGCTCCAACCCGATCAGCCACCCTCCCATCAGGAAGCCGATCATCATCATGATGCCGTACCCGGTAATCTGGAGCGGGCCGACATGGAATATGATGGGATATACCGTCATTGGTCTTGGTGCCCTGGTAAAGGATTCAGGCCGGTCAGTGGCAGCCGGTCGGACGGCTCGAGATCCCAGCCACTGCGCTCGCCCCGGGCCAACCGCCACGCTCCGGCCGCCGCGATCATGGCTGCGTTGTCGGTGTTCCTTTTATTACTGGCCTCGGTTACCGTCGCCACCCCTTCCACTCTCTATATCTGAAGAGCGTCGTGTCGGGCAAGAGTTTATTGCTCCGTGTTCGCCC
>CAJVYZ010000057.1 GCA_913009915.1 uncultured Gemmatimonadota bacterium
ATGAACAGCTGCGGCAATTGGCCTATGATGGAAAAGTCAGGGTAAAGTGCGGATTTCGGAGTCATTCGGACACCTGTTTCGGACCGGTTCGGACACCCGTTTCGGAGTCATTCGGACACCCATTTCGGGCATTCGGACACCTTGCTGAGGAGTTGGGCGCTGGATAACTGAGGCGGGCCGGGCATCCCTTGGGGGACCTTCACCCAGGAGTGGTAGCCCATGCCCGCACGGAGGTTGTCCATGCGCAAGATCTGTGAGCTGCTGCGACTCCAGGCCGAGGGCTTGAGTGTGCGGCAGATGTCCGAGAGCCTCGGCGTGCCGCGCAGCACCGTGGCCGATTATCTGCACCGCATCGAGCGGGCCGGGGTGTCGTGGCCGTTGCCCGAGGGGACCGCTGAGGCCGCGCTGGTCGAGCGGCTGTTCGGTCCCGAGGCCGGCCAGCGAGCGCGGCGTCCGACCCCTGATTGGGCGGTGATCCATGGGGAGCGCAAGCGTCCCGGGGTCACCCTTCAGCTGCTGTGGCTGGAGTACAAGCAGGCCACGCCCGAGGGCTACCAGTACACCCAGTTCTGTGAGTACTACAAGCGGTGGCGGGCACAGCTCGATCCCGTCCTGCGGCAGACGCACACCGCTGGGGAGAGGGTGTTCGTCGACTACGCCGGGCACACCATGCCGGTGGTGGATCGGCAGACGGGCGATATCCATGAGGCCCAGATCTTCGTGGGTACCCTGGGGGCCAGTCACTACATCTACACCGAGGCGACCTGGACCCAACGGTTGCCCGATTGGATCGGCGCGCACGGGCGGATGTATCAGGACTTTGGCGGCGTCCCGGCACTGACCGTACCCGACAATCTGAAGGCCGGCGTGCGCCACGCCTGCTATTACGAGCCCGATCTCAATCCGACCTATCAGGATCTCGCCACCCACTATGGCACGGTCGTGCTACCGACCCGGGTGGCGCACCCGCGTGACAAGGCCAAAGTGGAGACCGGCGTGCAACTGGTCGAGCACTGGTGCCTGGCCCCGCTGCGGAACCACACCTTCTTCAGTCTCGCCGAGCTGAATCGCGCGCTACGGAGCCAATGCGAGGCCCTCAATGCCCGACCCTTTCAGAAACTCCCAGGTACCCGCCGCCAACTGCTCGAGACGCTGGAGCGGCCGGCCCTGAAGCCGTTACCCGCCACGGCCTTCGAGTACGCCGAATGGAAGAAGGCCCGCGTCAACATCGACTACCACA
This sequence comes from uncultured Gemmatimonadota bacterium, assembly GCA_913009915.1. Classification (GTDB taxonomy): domain Bacteria; phylum Gemmatimonadota; class Gemmatimonadetes; order Gemmatimonadales; family GWC2-71-9; genus N074bin45. The sequence goes on from CAJVYZ010000057.1 coordinate 1,241, forward strand.
TCCAGGTCGACGGGCATCTCTACAGTGTGCCCTACGCTCTGGTGCGCCAGGAAGTGGACGTGCGCCTTAGCGCCAAGACCGTCGAAGTGCTGCACCGCGGCAAACGGGTGGCCGCGCATCGGCGCAGTCAGCTCCGGGGACGTTTCACCACCGAGCCCGGTCATCGCCCCAAGGCCCACCGACAGCATCTCGAGTGGACCCCGTCGCGCTTGATCCGCTGGGGCACGTCGAGCGGCAGCCACACGGGCCGGCTCGTCCAGGCGATCCTCGAAAGCAAGCCCCATCCGGAACAGGGATACCGCACCTGTCTCGGCCTGATCAGCTTGGCCCGACGCTACGGCGCCGAGCGCCTAGACGCGGCCTGTGCCCGTGCCCTGCGCAGTGGCACGCTGCGATATCGCTCGGTGAAGTCGATCCTCGAACACAGCCTCGACCGGCTGCCACCCGAGGACCAGCAAACGGTGCTGGCCCTACCGGCCGCACACGCCCACCTGCGGGGCCCGGACTACTACGCCACACTCGCTTCCGAGTAAGGAGGATCACCCATGCTGCTGCAACAGACCATCGACCGACTTCATGAGCTGCGCCTCACCGGGATGGCGCAGGCCCTCGACGAACAACGGGGCCAGCCCGATCTCCACGATATCGCCTTCGAAGACCGGCTCGCCTTACTGCTCGAACGAGAAACCACGGCACGTGCTGACCGACGCCTGACTCGCCTGCTGCAGCTGGCCAAACTGCGCTTGCCCGCCACGGTCGAAGATCTCGACTTCAAGACGCCCCGTGGGCTCGATCGCTCGGTCATGCTCCGCCTCGCCGACGGCGAGTGGATCCGCCAGCACCACGTCGTCCTGATCGTCGGGGCCACCGGCACCGGCAAGACCTATGTGGCGTGCGCCTTGGGCCATTGTGCCTGCCGCCAGGGGCTGCGCGTACGCTACTTCCGGCTGCCACGCCTGTTTGAGGACATCGCCCTGGCCCGGGCCGATGGATCGTACGGCAAACTCCTCGCCGCACTCCTCAAAACCGATTTGCTCATCCTCGATGATTGGGGCCTGGCGCCCCTGGGCGATCGCGAGAGGCGCGATCTACTCGAAATCATCGAAGATCGATACGGCAGGCGGGCGACCCTGGTCACCAGCCAACTGCCGATCGAGCACTGGCACGAAATGATCGGAGACCCCACCTTTGGGGACGCCATCCTCGACCGACTGGTCCATCAGGCGCATCGCATCACCCTCAAGGGTCGCTCGATGCGTCGGAAAGACCCGCCCAAAACGAAGACACAAACCACGGAGACCAGGAAGAAAAAGACCACCACAACAGCGAGGAACTAAACCAGCGGCCACTCCCCAGAGCCGATGTCCGACATCAACCGAACCCGGTGTCCGACATCAACCGAACTGGGCGTCCGGATACGCCGAAATCCGCAATGTCCTCCGAAAATCTATCGATCGCTCGAAATACCTTAGATAGCGACGTTCCGCCCTTGAATATGAGACGTGGTGATTGATCTCGATCTGAAAAGAGGTGGCCTAGAGTCCAGCACACCCAGAAGTCCTTCTCCACAATGATTGGGTCGAACCCCTTCTTAGCCGCAGCCTCCTGGAACAGCTCAGCCATTTCTTCTTGGGGCCACTTACCTACCTGGTACATCAGGCATACCCTTGGGCCAGTTGTGCTACGAATGGCAGCATCCAATCAGGGGCCTTATGGGCAACTCGCCTCAAGTCAAGTTTATCTGTAGGCGAGAGGTGACTTCGCAGAATGTCTATCGTCGCATCGTCAACGCCATCGGGGCCTAAATAGCGGAGTGCCTGTAGAGCGTAACCGGACATCTTGCCTGCGCCTGCTAGTGTCTTTGAACCAGCAGGTCGGAGAGTGATCGACTGCCCACCAAGCTTGATGACCCTGCGGGTTGCTGAATCCGTGAGGTAGACCGTCCTCGCAGGCACTTGTGTCGAGAGACCGAGAGAGTTCGCTGCTCGTGCTTTGGTCACCTGCAACACTCCATCCTTCCCAACCGCAGCCCTCGCAACCGAGTCAAGAGAAGGAGAAAGTACGCCAAGTCGCTTGCTTGTCTTCGGGTACAGATAAATCCCCCAGGCCACTCGGCTGAGAATGCCTTTCTTGGCGAGCCTTGATAGGGTTTGATCGACGGCTGCCCGGCTCATATCTATATCTAGGAAATCTTTCGCAGTATGGACAGAACCACGGCCCTTGCCACGAATGCTCTTAAGTATCTTATTTGCAACAGAATTAGCTCTCATAACACACCTCTTATATGTCAGATAATATACCATAAATATCTGACATTATCAATAGTGCATATTGGCGGTCCATACAGGCCCGACGGGCGGGTACTTTCACTAGCTAACGTTGCACTATGGGACGTTTCTCGGAGAAGAAGCTACGAAGGGAGATTTTTTCTAACCGCCGAGGAAGTGGTGGATGGTGTCGATTCGCGGTGTAACAATGTGGCCATTCCTCGACCCCAGTGCCGGAGTAGCTGAAGCTCCTACAGGGAGGCATCACGATCGGCAATTATCCGCGGCCTGACGTTTGGCATCAGCCGCCGCCGTAGGCGGCCGGCTGCATGCCATTGTTATGCCTGGCTACGACAGAAGGCGGATCACCCCCGAGGTCCCGTCGACTTCGACCCTCTGGCCGTCGTGAAGCTTCGTCATCAACCGATCGATGCCCACAACGCACGGCTTTCCGTACTCGCGCGCGACCACCGCTCCGTGCTGCAGAACCCCGCCGACCTCGAGCACGACTGCGGCGGCGTTCACGAACAGCGGCGTCCAGCCCGGGTCCGTCGTGTACGCGACCAATACGTCCCCCTTGTGGACGGGCTTCTCGTGTGGGTCGCGGAGCACCTTGACCGGGCCTGCGACCACACCGGGCGACACAGCCATCCCGCTCAGCTCGCCGGGCTTCTCCTCGCGCGGAGCGGGCCGAAGGATCCGGCCTCGGGAGTCGATCACTTGAGGGAACTCCGTCACCTGGGCCTTGAGTATCTTGAGGAAACGCGTCCGCTCCTCGCGGACCTCTCGCAGGTCCAACGAAGGATCCAAGGTGGCCGATTCGAGGTCGCGGACCGTCAGATCGAAGACATCCTCGGCTGCATCGAGACGCCCCTCCCCGACCAGGCGTTTACCCTCAATCAGAGCGCGCTTGCGGAGTGCGTAGTTGAACAAGACTATTTCGTGTTTGGGCGTGTCGCGCGTTCCGGCAAACAGGTCGATGATCCGGTGGACGCGGCGCAACAGCACCCGCCGCAGCCAACCCAAACGGCTCATCAACTCTTCGTAGGCTTGTCGCCGCTCCTCTACGTGGCGCCGATGCGCAGCTTCCGGATCAAAGCCCTCGTCGTCGATGGTCATGAAGGACATCTGCCTCAGGGCGAGACCAGGGTCGTCCGCATAGCGCAGGCTCGCCTGGTCCATCTCCAGGGGACCGCGCCAGCCGTACGTCGAGAGGAAGGCGTCCCACGCGCTCAGGAACTCCGCTGACATCTGGCGATTCTCGACACGTTCGGCTAATCGGGTCAAGTCCTCGAAGTCGGATGGGTTCAACAGCTTGGCCAGGCGAAACAGCGCGATCCCCATCTCGACGACAACGTTGCCGGTGAAGCCGAGGTGGAGATTCTCGGCGAGAGCGTTCAACTCGGCTGACTTCTTGCCCACCACACGATTGACCGATTCCATTGCGATCAAGCCGGCCCCCAACGCTCCTCCCGTATCGCCGAACATCTGTAACATGGGTGCGACGCAGGTCCGCCGGAATTCGGCGATAGGAAGGCTATAGTCGAGGTTCTCAGTAAACTCTATCTCGTAGGCGTCGACCTTCCGCTGATACGTTCGGTATGCGCGTTCGGGAAACAGGATGGCCCACAGTGTTTTCCAGAAAACACCGCGAACCAGCCACAAAACTCTGGGAACCGACCATAGGATCCCGATTCGCATCCAGGGCGGTCTCGTGGCCGCGCGGTACCGCTTCTCGTCGATGTTGGCTAAAATCTCCCCCATCAGCACGTCATTGGGGGCGCTTGCCTTCGACATTTTCTTTGGGCTCGCCAGCCACATCATGTTGGACAAATCCATGTACATGCGGCCGCCCGCGAAGAATACCAGACCCTTCTCAGGGGTGAGCTCGATTCCGAACTTCTCCAGAAAGGAGCCGACGAAATCTTCCTGCCAATCCCGCTCCATTGGCGAGATGGGTGCATTGATTGTCATCCCCTTCGACAGCGCAGCGTCCGCGTACAGTCGTTTGCGTTCGCCGGGCTTAGTAAGCATTTCGGGCGGAAGCGGCACGTAAGTCGTGATGGGGCGTGCTTGCAGCACGTGGAGCTGACCGCCGGCGTAGGCCCACTCGATGTCCGTCGGCTTCTCGTAAAGGTCCTCGATTCGACACATTACGTCGGTCAGCTCGCCGAGCTGGGCATCGGTGAGGGTGAGCTCCGCCGAACGGTGGCCCTTTCGCTCGATGGTGCCGCCGTCGGGACCCAGCCAGATCGAGACTTGCTTGGCGCCCAGGTTCTTGTCCACGACCTGCCGACCTACCTTGTCGACGATGAAGTGATCGGGTGAGACGAGCCCGGCGACGACCGACTCCCCCAAGCCCCAGTTCGCGTCAATGACGGCCTCGTCGTAGTCGTTCGTGAGCGGGTTGAGCGAAAAGCCCACGCCGGCTACCTCGCTGTCGATCTGCTGCTGCACGACCACGGCGATGCGCGGCGACAGAACGTCGAAGCCGTGCTCCTTCTTGTAGACGAGCACGCGCCCATCGAGGCTCGAGGCAAAGCAGTGCCGCACCGCGTCGTCCAAGTCGGCTGGGCGCACGCCCAGTCGGGTCTCGTAGCCACCGGCGAATGAGGCGGACGTCAGGTCTTCCTCCGGCGAGGACGAGCGCACCGCGAAGAGCATGTCGTCACCCTGCGCTGCGAGGTCCTTGCGCAGGTCCTCCAGGGCTTGCCGCTGGGTCGACGTCAGCGGGAGGGCAGGGCAGAGCCCCCTCAGCTCGTTGCAGAGGGTCGCCCACTTATCCGGCGTCGCATGGGCCAGCGCCGTCCACGTCGCGGACGCCTGAATCTCGTCGAACCAGGGCGCGAAGAACTCCGTGGTGAGCACGGCGCCGGGCGGAACGGGCAAGCCCGCCTCGACCATCCGCATCAGCGAATAGCCCTTGCCGCCGACCTCCGCGAGGGTCGTCTGCTCGGTGCCGGGAAACGAAACGATCAGGGTCACGTCCATACCTTCGTGCTCGATTGTTTGGGTAGAAGACGCCGCTCGCAACGCCCCATTGGTGAGTTACCTTTTGTCAAGTGGTAACCACCCGATCAGCGTGTCTCCGTTGTATCGATAGAAAAGCCTTGCGCGGCATAACGTCTTGCCGTTGAACTGCGGGCCGTACTTCCGGTATGCCGAAATGAACGGCCGGGCCTACCAATACTGACTACTATCAGGGTCCTTGGCCCACCGGGCCCGCTGTTCCAATGGCCGGTTAGATGCCCTTGCTAGCTCGAGCCACCCAATGGGCCCGGCCCTTCTCGGCGGACATGAACTACAGCGAGCACTTCAACAGCCTCGCTGCTGACCCTATAGATGATCCGGTATGGATGTTCAAGAAGCTCACGGACGTTCGGAGAATCGGTTTCAGCCACGAGGTGGCCGGACTCAGGAAAAGCTGCGAGCTGCCCCCGCGGTCCATGACTCTCTCTATCATCCGATCGGCGTAGAGTGTAGATGTGCTCGAGATATACTTGTGGATGGCCGAGAGGTGGCCTAGGGCGGTCTCGGTCCAGAGGATCTTCACCGCTTAGGCCGAATTCTAGCCACCGCCTCCTCGTGGGATAGGACCCTCCCCTGCTGGACGTCCTCTAGGCCGGCATCGATTGCCTGGCGCACATAGATGTCATACATGAGGTCGTCCCAGGACGCATCGTCCGGCAGCCGATCCACTAGCTTGTGGGCTTCCTGCTTCACGTCTCTAACGTCATCCATCGTAGCCTCCGACTAGCTAACGCTGAAATATGGCCGCATCCAATGGCCCGTTATGTGTCAATGCGCGATCTCCATCTACGAGGGTCCCGCCGGTTGTGCAGACAGGCCAGGACCTCGATGGTATCTGAGTCACGGAGTCGGTAGTACATGACATACGGGAACTTGGGGAGTAATGCGCGGCGCACATCACCGGCGACTAGTGGGAAGGCCTCGGGCATGAGCTTTATCAAGCCCTCGACTGCAAGAAGAGCGTGGCTGAACAATGCCGCTAACCCGGGTCGTTGGTTTTCGTACCAACCCCGGGCTTCCTCAAGGTCGCCGGCAGCCTCGACCCTATAGAGGACCTTCACAGAGCTATTGATCGTTGAAGAGTCTGGCCCGCATTTCCTCGGCCGAGACGAACTGAGGGTTGGGGTCAGCCAACCGTCGCTCAAGGGCGTCTCTATGCCAGTCAGGGATCGGGACCTGGGATGGTTCCGCGGCCAGGCTATCCCAGAGATCCTCAACGAGTTGCAGCCGCTCGTCAGGGGGCAGGCGCAGGACATCGTCTCGAAGTGTGCTGTCACTCATACTTGAATCTCGGGGTCTCGGGGCTGGGGCGCAATAGGTGCCACGATTGGCACATAACGTCCTGCCGTGGAACTGCGGGCCGTACTTCGGGCATGCCGCAATGAATGGCCGGGCCTACCTATGCTGACGAGTGATCCTAACTGCCGGCCCACCGGGCCCGCTGTTCCAACGGCTGGTTAGGCGACACCTTTCTGTACCCACCGTAGATCGAGCTTCCGGTTACGGGACGCACCGTAAAGAGAGGATGAGTCCTGTATGAAGGGGAGAGGAGAAAGGTGCCGGCGAGATTCCGGCCCAACCTGCGCCGGTCAAAGGCCGATCTGGATGGAGGCCTAGCAGGGATTCATGTTCTGGAGGACCTTCAGGACCGGGTCTTCATCTCGTGAGGTCGGAAGTTCGAGTCGCCCCAGGCGCACTGAGGTGATATGGTGATCCCGCTTCGTGTTACGATGCTTGGTGGGATTCGTGTTAGTCGTGTAGTTTGCTCGGCTGCCTAGTGCCTGAGTTCAGCGGCAGATGAAAGAGGCGCGGCTTCTTGCGAAGGCAAGTCCAAGCCGAAGCTGCTGCACCAATGAGCGGGTCTCCTCAAGGAGTTCCATATGAGCGTTATCGGATATCCTGCTCTCCCACCGACGCCAAGCGATCCACGCCCTACGTCGGGTCCGAGGCGCTTGCGCGTCGAAACAGCAAAGCCGATCCGAGCCACAGCGTGGCAAAGAATCCAGTCGCGATCAATACATCTCTCGGCCAGACCGGTCCACTGGTGCCTAGCCCAGCGGCCAGCGCGATCACGGCGACCAACATCTGAGCAAGCGCCGTCGCGAACAACGCGCGCGCCATTCCATGTGGCTGGAAGCGCGCGATTAGGGCACCGATAATTCCGACGGCGAGCACCCCGATGTACATCAAGTTGGCGGGGTTTCCCTCGTTTCCGATGATGCCAACGGCAAGGTTTACCCAGACAAGGAGGAGCGCTGCCGCGACCGCAACGCCTACGGCGGCTCGGTGCGCGATATGGCCTGCTTTCCTCGCTATCAGCTCATACGTGATACCAGCGCCGAACAGGAGGACGCCGGCGACGGCGAAATCGGCCAGGTCCCAGACCACTCCATCGGTGAACTGCATCGCTACCAATGGCAGCAACAATATGACCGCTGTCGCGAGCGCAACGCGGATAATGCTTTTCTTTTGCATGATGATGACTGTCATGTTCTCTCCCATAAGCCCTGCGAATGTTTCGACGAACATCCAGAGAACGAAGGCGAATTGTCCCTTTCCTTCCTCTGCGCGCTCTCGGAGAAGATCGTTGAAGGTTTGCTCCATCGGTTCTCCAAAGCGCTCGTGGTACGGCTTCGGGTAGAGACGAAGCAGTGTTGCGTACCAGCTTCGGAATCGTCGTCTCGAGTGTTCATGTGCCATACGCAACAGTACTCGGCGAGAGCCGTTTTTGTTTGGCGACCGCTACGACCTTGCGGTATCGCTGCAACTCCGCCGTGAGCGCTTTTTGGCCGAGGCCGGTGATTTTGTAATAGATCCGCCGCTCGTCGTCCATTTCAGGGTCTATCTTCTTGTTGCTCTCGCGTATCAAGCCGGCCTCGATCATGCGACCAATCGAGCCGTAAAGCGTACCCGGCCCCATGTTCACCTTTCCCTCCGAGTCCGACTCGACCTGCTTCATGATGCCATAGCCGTGCCGCTCTTCCGTAGAAAGCGCGAGAAGGATATGAAGCACCGCCGGAGTGAGGGGCGCGTTGCTTGTGCTCTTTGCCATGCCTGTATACTATATCCGTAGCGGATATATATCAAGGACCAATTATGGAAGCGTCGCCCGCCGGAGAGTTCGCCCGTACGAGCCAACTTTACCGTTCCGGATCCGCCCTACTCGTCCCGCAACGCCTCGACCACATCGATGCGGGTGGCCCGCCGGGCCGGGAGATAGCTGGCGACCAAGGCG
>CAJVYZ010000058.1 GCA_913009915.1 uncultured Gemmatimonadota bacterium
GGCCGAGATCTAGACTCTTTCCCTACACGACGCTCTTCCGATCTGTAGCTGTTGAAGTCGGTCGAGGTGAACAACCACTCATCCGGAGTGCTGTGGGCCAGATGCGCAATCGCTGCCGTGGCGATGTCGCTGCCCCAGGTGTCCTCGATGGTCACCGCCACGCCGAGCGAAACACACAGGTCCCTCGCCTGCCTGGCTCGGGTCAGGCCGCCCAGCTTGCTGATCTTGAGGTTGACGGCATCCATGGCGCCGTCACCGAACGCCCGCACCAGCATGGGGATGCCGTCGACCGATTCATCCAGCACGAACGGATGGTCGGTGCGCCGGCGGATGGACAGGCACTCCTCATAGCTGGCGCACGGCTGCTCGATGTAGACGTCCACGTCCGCCACCCCGCGGACCACCCGGGCGGCCTGGTGCATCGACCAGCCGGTATTGGCGTCGGCAATGAGCACGTCGCCGGGTTCGAGGACATCCGCCGCCATGCGGATTCGGGCCACGTCGGTATCGGGATCGCCCCCGACCTTGAGTTGGAACTTGCGGTATCCCTCGCCCCGATACTTCGCGATACTCTCCGCCATCCGCTCCGGCGTGTCCTGGGAGATGGCCCGATATAGCGGGAACCGCTCGCCGTAGCGACCGCCCAGCAGGGTGCACACCGGCTGCCCCGTGACTTGTCCCAGAATGTCCCACGCCGCCACATCGAGCGCCGATTTGACGTAGGGGTGCCCCTTGAGCGCCCGGTCCATGGTCCGATTGAGCCGGTCCAATTCCACAGGATCTTCACCGATCAGCACGGGCGCCAATTCGGCGATGCCGGCCCTGGCCCCCGCCGCATAGGACGGGAGATACACCGGGCCCAGAGGACACACCTCACCGTGTCCCACGACCCCCTCGTCCGTCTCCATGCGGACAATGGTCGAGTCGAACACCCCAACCGACTTGCCGCCGGACCAGTGGTAGCTCCCCTCGTGGAGCGGGAGATCGACTTGGTAGGCGAGGATGGAGGTGATTTTCATGGCTGTGGCTCTGTGCGGTGTGCGGTGTGCGGTGGACAGGTGAACAGTGAACAGTGAACAGTGAACGGGTGTAGCGCCATCGCTCCCCGCTTCCTACGTCCTACGCCCTACGCCCTACGTCCTACGCCCTACGCCCAATTCCACCAGGTCCGACGCCAACCTCGGTGCCTACAACCAATACCGCCCTACCGCCTGTCCGCCTTCACCGCCCTCGCCGCCCCGCTGCCCCGCTGCCCCGCTGAGTTGAATTGTCTGCGTCGGGAAGGCGAATTCCAAACCTTCGGCGTTGAACCGCTCCAGGATGGCCAGGTTGACGTCCGTTTGCGCCGCTCCGATGTTGGCGCCGCGCTTGATGTAGTAAGTAAACGCCACGTTCAGCGCGAAGTCGCCGAACGCGTTGAAGCCGATGATGACCTTTTCCTCGAGATCGTCGTGGCCGGCGGCGATGTCTTTCAGCAGCGCCATCGCTCGCTGCACCTGGGCCTCGTTCATGTCGTATGTCAGTCCCAGGTTGAGGACCACTTTGCGGCTCGGCTCGGAACTGACATTCTCGACGGGACTCTTGGTGAACGTGGCATTGGGAATGGTGACCGTACGCCCCTCGAGGGTCGTGAGCCGAGTGCTGCGGAGCCCGATTTCCTGGATGGTCCCGTCGAACCCGGCGATCTTCACTCGATCTCCCATCTTGAACGGTGCGTCCGTCAGGATGGTGAACCCGCCGAACAGATTCGACACGCTGTCCTGCGCCGCCAGGGCAAAGGCCAACCCGCCGAGTCCCAACCCGGCGATGATTGCGGCGACATCGTACCCGGCGTTGCTCATGGCGATTATCCCCGCCATGGCCCAGATAGCGATCTTGATGGACTTGCGGGCAAGCGGCAGCAGCTGATCGTCCAGATCGCTTTCGGTGCCGGCCACCATCGGCTTGAGGTATTCCTCGAACAAGGCATCTATGACCCGGGTCAGGAACCACGCCACCCCGATGGCGAAGAGTATGAAGAACACCTTTACCATGAACGCATCGACCCCGGGGCTGGTACTGAGCGTTCGGTACGCCACCCAGATACCAGCTACCGTCACTGCGTACACCAGGGGTTCCTCACCCAAATCGACGACCAGGTCCGCCAACCGGGTGCGGGCCTTGGCTACGGCTCGCTTGATGAACCGCCCAAAGATCCAGTAGACGATTCGGCCCAGCAGCACGGCGCCAATTACGATGCCCGCCGCCGTCAGCCATTGCCCCATGGTATTGCCGAAATACATGCGACCAAAGAATTCGCTCATCTTTTCGACTTCCCCCGGATCACTCCGTCACAAATCAACAATCGATATTCAACATTCAGCCACAAGCCGTCAGCCGTCAGCCGTCAGCGTTCCCACCTGCTCCATGAACGCCGCCAGCTTCGACTGGTTGAGTACGCCTCCGATTCGCAACCCACTGCACACGTCGAAGCCGTATGGCCGGACCGCCAGCCACGCTTCGGCGACGAGGTCCGGATTCAAGCCGCCAGCGAGATAGACCGGGACCGTAACAGATTCTCGTATCCGCCGGCTGAGCTTCCAGTCGTGCACCCGGCCGGTGCCTCCCAGCTCCTTTATGGCCGCTCGTGGCCGTCCCGAATCCAGCAGGATGGCATCGACCAGCGGCGCCACCGCGATCGCTTCCCGTACGCTCGATTCGTCGACCACGTGGATCACCTGGACCAGCTCCACTGCGGGAAGATACTCCCGCAGCCGCGCCAGTCCATTTGCCACAACTGTATCGACCAGTTGAAGCGTCGTGGTCCCCAGGCGCGTGTGTTGTTCGGCGATGGCCTCCGCATCCGTCAAGCTCGTTAACAGGAACGTGCGGGTAGGCGGCGGAACGGTCGCCGCGACCTCGGCGATGTCCTGCTCGGCAATGGCCCCGGGTCCGCTCGGCATGGCCGATACCAGGCCGATGGCCGCGGCACCGTAGTCTATCGCCATGCGGGCTTCGGCCAGGTTCTGGATACAGCAAATCTTGACGAAAGGCGACGAACTCATGGCTCGCATCCGATGAGGAAGGCCGCGGCTAGCAAAGACTCCCCACGGTCACCGAGGCTCGAGCGTCATGTCGACGGTCGAGCCTCGATCACTCTGGTTGGTGTATCAACTCTACCAGGTGCCGTGCCAACCAAGCTGCAGCCCCGACCCGCCGTCGAGCCCGGTCAACGCCACGGAATCGGGGATGACGTGACGCAGAGCGGTCTCGTGGACGACGGCGTCTTGATGAAATAATCCTCGTGTCTTGACCGTTAGTTCGGGCACACGCCTCTTGCGCACTGCGCACTCTAGCGAAGCGCCGCCAGCGCCCGCCTCACGTACACCGCCACCATGTCCTTGCGCCACCCGATGGTGAAGTCGGTATTGTCGAGTGGCTTAGCCGGTTTGGCCGCTGCCCGGGCCGCGGCGTCGATGGTGTCGTCCTCGAGGGCATGGCCAACCAACGCCTCGGCCGCCGCCTCGCTGACGATCGGGTATGATCCCACCGCCCCGATTACCACGCGCGCATCGGCCACCGTCCCCCCACCATTGGGTCTGATCCAAGCCGCCACACCCAGGACCGGGAAATCGAAGGCGCCACGGCGCCGGAGCTTCTGGTACGTGGCCTTGGCCGTTCCCATCGCCGGCACGCGCAGCGACACCAGCAACTCGTCCCGTTTCTTGGTCAGATATTCGATGCCGTCATTGTGATATAGTGCCTGCGCTGGAATCGTGCGAGTGCCCTCCGGGCCTACCAGGATCACCTCCGCGCCGAGCGCCACCATCACCGGCACCAAGTCGCTGGACTGTACCGCCCAACACCGGGGCGACGACGGCGCCACCCAACAGATCTCGCCATCTTTCTTCATGCAGAAATCGATGGCTTTACGCCACTCGTAGGACTGGTCGTAGTAGTTGCAGCGCGTGTCGATCAGGAGGTTGCCGCCCACGGTGCCCATGTTCCGCAGTATCGGCGTGGAGATGGTTGCAGCCGCCTGGCCCAGCACCGGCCAGCCCGCGGCGACTCGCCCGTCTCGAATCAGGCGCGTGAGGGTAACGCCGGCGCCGATGATCAACCCGCCATCCGCGTCGACCTCCAACCGGTCCAGTTGCGGAATGCGCCGAACGTCGATCAGGTGGTACGGCGTCTGTTGCCGCCGCTTCATGTTGGGGTACAGGTCGGTACCGCCGGCCACGTACGATGCTTCGGGGCCGTACTTGGCCTTCAACTCGACCGCTTCCGCTATCGAAGTCGGGAAGCGCGCTTCACATGGGGGCAGTCGCAGCATGGCTCAGCCTCCCGTTCCAGCCGGCTCGGGCCGAGGATGGGCCTTGCCGTCGCCCCCGTCCACGGGGCGGGGAACATAGGTGACTTCGGGCCACCTCACCGTCGGCGTGCCCGAGGGACCAAACCGCGGCTCCTTGCCTCTGGCCTTGTCCTTGATGGCACGGTGTACTTTGGGCGGGCTCATCGGCACCTCGTCGATGCGCACGCCCACGGCGTCGTAGATGGCGTTGGCCACTGCCGGCATCACCGGCAACAGTGGCCCCTGGCCCGCCTCTTTGGCGCCGAAGGGCCCGTTGGCATCGGGGTCCTCGATCAAGTAGGTCGTCACGTCGCACATTTCGTGAGTGGTCGGGCTCTTGTACTCGAGCATCGATGGCCACTTGTGGGTCACGTTACGGTTGGTCCGGTAAGCCATCTCCTCCATGAGCGCCTCGCCCAATCCCATGTACACCCCGCCCTCGACCTGGCCCATGACCAGAGACGAGTTGATCGACCGGCCGATGTCATGGCCGATCCAAACTCGTGGCACCTGGACGATTCCTGTTTCGGGATCGACCTCCACCTCAGCTATACAGGCCGAATAGCTGTAGGCCGGTGAGGGGCCCACGCCGGCACCGCGGTAACGGCCCGGACTCTTGGGCGGCCGGTAGCTCCCTACCGACCCCACCGTTCCCGTGGCCGTCTCCGTCAGCGCCACCGCCTCGGCGAAGGACATGCCCCGTTCGGGGTCCTGGGCATCGAACACCACACCACCGGCGAACACCAAACGCTCGGCCGGTACCTCGAGTTTGCCGGCCACCGGCCCCACCATGACGGCCCGCACCCGCCCGGCCGCCTGGATGGCAGCTTGACCGGTCATCAGAGTCACCCGCGACGAATAGCTCCCCAGGTCCACCGGGGTCAGGTCGGTGTCGCCGGTAACGACGGCGATCTCCATCGGCTCTACCCCCAGCACCTCGGCCACGATATACGCCAGGATCGAATCCGATCCTTGACCGATGTCCGTCGAGCCACAGAAAACGGTGACACCGCCGCCCCGGTCGCACTTGAGCTGCACTCCCGAATGCGGCATCGAGTTCCAGTAGATGGGAAGACCGGCGCCGGTGATGTAGGAGGAACATGCCAGACCCAGGCCCCTGCCGTAGGGCAGATTGCGGAAGCAGGTCTTCCAATTTGAGCCCTCCACCACCTTGTCGATGCACGCGCGGAGGCCCATGGAGCCGATCTTGAGCCAGTTGGCCGTCAGGGAGTCCGCCGGCTGCAACTGCTTCAGCCTGAGTTCGGCGGGGTCGAGGTCCAACCGCTCGGCGATCTTGTCGAGTGTCACCTCCACGGCAAAACGCGGCTGGGGCGTGCCGTGCCCCCTCTTGGGGCCGCAGGGCGCCTTGTTGGTGAAGGCTCGTACTCCGCGGAAACGGTAGGTCGGGACCTGGTAAGTAACCGTCTGCAGCGCCCCGGTATAATAGACCGAGGCCACCCCGTAGGACCCATAGGCACCACCGTCGAGGTAGGACTCGAAGTCCATGCCGGTGATGGTACCGTCCGCGGTGACACCGGTGCGTACCTTCATGATTACCGGATGCCGCCCCCGATGGCAGTAGAACACCTCTTCGCGGGTGAGGCAAATCTTGACCGGCCGGCCAGTCAGCATAGCCAGCTTGGCCACCACCAGCTCGTGCCCGAACGGGTCGCTCTTGCCGCCGAAGCCCCCGCCATTGGGCATGGCCACCACGCGGATGCGGCTGCGGGGGAGCTCAAGCACCTTCTCCAGCGCCCGGTGGACGTAGTGTGGCGTCTGGGTGCTTGACCACACGGTCAGGCGCCGGTTGCCGCCGTATTCGGCCACGGCCGCATGCTGCTCCATGGGGAGGTGGGTGCTGCCTTCATAGAAGAACAAGTCTTCCTGCACCAGGTGGGCCCGCTCGAGGGCCTCGTCCACCGGCCCGAATTCCAGGTGGACCAGTTTGTGGAGGTTGCCGTCGTCGGCGTAGTCGTGCAGCTGCGGCTCCGGATTGGCCACCGCGTCTTCGATCGATCCGATGACCTCGAGCAACTCATAACTGACCTCGATCAGCTCGAGCGCCTGGGTGGCCGTGTCCTCGTCGATGGCCGCCACAGCGGCGACCGGATCACCGATGAACCGGACGTGATCGCCCTCGAGGGCGTGTTCGTCCTGGCTGACCGGGAGGATGCCGAAGGCATTGGGCATGTCGCTCCCGGTGATGACCGCCTTGACCCCCTCGAGGGCTTGTGCCCGGCTGGTATCGATCGAGACGATGCGCGCATGGGGATGAGGGCTCCGCAGCATCTTGGCGGCCAGCATCCGCGGCAGCACGATGTCGTCGGCGAATTTGGTGCGGCCCAGGCACTTGGCGGCGGCGTCGATCTTGGGGAGCGGCTTGCCGATGATTGAGAAGGGCGGTAAGGCGGTAGGGCGGTAGGGCGGTATGTCTGTCGTGGACACCTCGCCTACCTCCGAGCCTACCGTACCGCCGTACCGCCCTACCGCCCTACCGCCCATAGAATGCCTCCCTCGCCGGTTCGGCCTGCTCGCCCCTCATGCGCGCCGCCGCCAGTTCGATGGCCTCATAGATCTTGATGTACCCGGTGCAGCGGCACAGGTTGCCGGCCAGGGCGTCCTTGATGTCCTGCCGGTCCGCGGCCGGCCGATCTTCGAGCAGCGCCTTGGCCGCCAGCAGCACCCCTGGGGTGCAATAACCACACTGGGCGGCGCCCATCTCCACGAACGCCTCCTGCAGCGGGTGCAGGTCGGATCCGTCTGCCATGCCTTCGACCGTCTCGATTGGCGTATTTTCGTACGCCTGTGCCAGCGCCAGGCAGGAGAGGATCGGCTCTCCGTCGATCAACACAGTACAGGTGCCGCACTCGCCCAACTCGCACCCATGCTTGGTGCCGGTCAGAGCCAGCTCTTCCCGCAGCACCTCGAGCAAGGTCTTGTGTGATGGATAAGTGACGTCGTGTTCCTCGCCGTTGACGAGGAACGTGCCCCGAATCTTCCGCGGGCGCTTGGTGATTTGAATTGGCTCGGATGTCATGGTCTAACCTGTGCGGTGATCGGTAAGCAGTAAGTCAGTGAACGGTGGACGGAGCAAGAATCGAATGCTGAGCGATGGATCTCGCATGGCGAAGTGCTCGCCCCCAACCCACTGCAAAAACCATTAACCAGCAATCGACCTTCCCCTACCCTGGCTGCCCTCGCTGCCCCCGCTGCCCCCGCTTCTTAGATCGGCTTCAATTTTGCCAACACGTCAGCAACCACCCTGGCCGGCACTCGACCAACGATTTCTGCCTGCCGTGCCTGCCAGTCGGTGCTGCGAAGATGGTCTGCCAGGACGACGCCTTCGACCGGGCCCTCGGGCAGCTTGACCTCGAAGGGATACCCCTTGGCCCGTGAACTCACTGCACACATGAGGGCCAGGCCCGATCGTCGATTGTACCGCTCGGGCGAGACCACCAGTGCCGGACGCCGTTCACAGTGGGAGTGGTCCCCTCGGCTGATGTCGATCAGCACCAGATCACCGCGGTCAGGGGCTACCACACTTCGTTCCCTACCGGGCGACCCCAGTCGGTCTCATCGTGCCGGTTGTCGCTGGTGATCCGGTCGATCAACTCGCCGAGCCCGTAGTCCCTGCCGACTGGCGTGATCACGATGCGGCCGCCTTCCTGGGTGATTTCCACCTCGTCTCCGTCGGCCAGGCCCGCGTCGGCGGTAAACGGCTTGGGGATTCTCAAGCCCAGACTGTTGCCCCACTTGGCGATTCGGGTCCGCATGATCAATCCACTAGGAAAAGGTGTTGTCGCAGGAAAGCGCCATGGAATGTATATACTACGTATATACGGAACGCGCCAGGGGCGGGAGAATCGATGCCGTAGGGGCGACGCATGCGTCGCCCCTACCAATTTCATCGCTGCGCGCCCTGGGGCCGCCCCCAGCAAGCGTGTGGGTTGAAAGAAATACATCTTGTTATTAGATTATATTATGCTGACCCTCGGACAGTTCGCCTACGCCCTCGGGGCCCCCACCAAGTGGGTCCAAAACACCTGGGCCGTATTGGGTCTGGACCCCATCTATGGCGAGGCCGAGTTGTGGCGCTTGGCGCTGGTGCGTCTTCTCGATCGAGCCATGGAGGTCCCGCTCAAGCAGGCGTATGCCATGGCCCTGGAGGCCACTCCCCATGCGGGGCTGGGTCGGGTGATGGAATTGCGGTTGGTCGAAGAAGGGGCACTCGACGTATCGGTCGACTGGGCCCGGTTTTCCAGTACGGTCCTGGCCGGCTTGTCCCGAGCGCGCACCCAGTACCAGGAGCGGCCCCGGGGACGGCCACGCAAGGAACAGCTGCACGGCATCGCCGCGGCCCGGGCCTACGGGATCGACATCGGCTTGTTACGCGCCTCGCTCCGCCGGTCGCCGGCCGAACGGCTCCGGGCCCTGGACGAGGACCTGGCCTTCGTGCAACGCCTGAGGGTGGCACGGTGAGTTTGTTATCGATGATCGCCGGCCTGTGTGACAACGGCGTCGACTTCGTCGTCATCGGGGGCGTGGCGGCCCGGGCCCACGGCTCCGCCCGCATCACCGAAGACCTCGACGTGTGCTACGACCCCTCGCTGGAGAACCGCCGACGGCTGGCCACGCTGCTCGAGCGGTGGCATGGCTATCCCCGGGAGGTCGATGAAGGTTTGCCGTTCATCATGGACGCCAAGACGCTCGCCATCTCGCCCATCCTGACGCTGACCACCGACCAAGGCGCCCTCGACCTGTTCGACTCCGTGGCCGGCATCGGGAGTTATCAGGACGTAGTGAAGCGATCGGTGCCGGTGGATGGGGGCGAGGTGCGGTTCCTGGCCCTGGGTCTCCCCGGGTTGATCGACGCCAAGCGAGCGGCGGGGCGCACGAGGGATCTGGCGCAGATACCCGAGTTGGAAGCGTTGCTGGAAATTACTGGGGTGGGGCGGCGGGGCAGCAGTCAGGTGTGATTGGTGGTTGGTGAGTGGTGATTGGTGAGGGGAACTGACCAGGCGTCCATCACATATCAGCAATCAACACCCACCAATCACCTATGAGGATTCCCTCTTTCGATTCGCCTCCCGCCCCTTGTCCGGCGTCGGATCCTTCACCAACCCATAGATCTCCCGTCCCTCATGACCATCGGGAAGATATTCGGTTATCGGCATCCCATCCGGCGCCACGAACAACAGGCAGTGACAATACTTCCACTGCTTCATCTCGTCGCAGGCGCAGATCCACTCGCGGCTGCGGGCGACCTCGGCCTGCTTGTCGGGGTAGAAGTTGCAGGGACACAGCGGCCGCCCCAGCTCGTCGAGGTGCACGGCCAAGCCGGTCACCACCGCGTCGGTGACCGCGGCGTTGGGATGCGGCGAGGTACCGGTCTTGGCCCAGTATTTCTAGATCGGAAGAGCACACGTCTGAACTCCAG
>CAJVYZ010000059.1 GCA_913009915.1 uncultured Gemmatimonadota bacterium
GAAAGGGGAGACAAAAGTCGACGAACATATAAAAAAAAAAAAAAAAAAATAAGTATTTTTTTTTTTCAAGCAGAAGGCGGCATACGAGGTATATCAGTGTGACTGGAGTTCAGACGTGTGCTCTTCCGATCTTTCGTGGGCCACCAGACCGTGGGCCCCGGCATACAGCAACGGGAAGTGATCCTTCAACCGGTGGGCGATGTAGTTGGCATTGAGGATGGCGACGCGGGTCGCCTCGGTCAGGCCGTCCGGCCCCATCAGTTCCAGGTAGGTCTGTGAGATCGGCAGAATGGCCGAGCTTCCCCAAGGCGCCGCTGATACGGTACCACACGGTTGGCGTCCGCCCACTCCCCCGTCGATGACCGGGTGGTTGGGGAGGTAAGGAGCCAGGTGTGCCTTCACGCCGATCGGTCCCATGCCGGGACCGCCGCCGCCGTGCGGAATGCAGAACGTCTTGTGCAGGTTCAGGTGGCACACGTCGGCCCCCATGTCGCCGGGGCGGCAGAGCCCGACTTGGGCGTTCATGTTGGCGCCGTCCATGTACACTTGCCCACCGAATTGGTGGACGATGTCGCAGATTTCCTTGATGCTTGCCTCGAAGACACCGTGGGTGGACGGGTAGGTCACCATCAGGGCGCCGAGGGTGTCTCTGTTGGCCTCCGCCTTGGCGCGGAGATCGTCGACGTCGATGTTGCCGTCGGGATCGGTCTTGACCGGGACGACCTTCATGCCGGCCATGACGGCACTGGCGGGGTTGGTTCCGTGCGCCGACATGGGGATGAGGCACCTCGTCCGCTGTGGTTCGCCCCGGTGCTCGTGGTACGCCCGAATGGTGAGGAGTCCGGTGAATTCCCCTTGGGACCCCGCGTTGGGCTGCAGGGACACGGCGTCGAATCCGGTGATCACCGCCAACTGTGACTCGAGCCGCTCGAACAACTCGGTATAGCCCTGCATCTGATCGCGGGGCGCGAACGGGTGCGGTTCGGCGAACTCGGGCCAGGTGATGGGAATCATCTCGGTGGTGGCGTTGAGTTTCATGGTGCACGATCCCAGCGGGATCATCGCCGCCGTGAGCGACAGGTCCTTGTTCTCCAGCCGCTTGAGATACCGGAGCATCTCCGTTTCAGAGCGGTAGCGGTGGAACACGGGGTGCTCGAGGTAGCCGCTGGTGCGCTCGAGTTCGCTGGGGATGGCCGCCGGGGCCTCGCCTGCCAGCCGCACGACCGCGTCCTCGCTGGTGCCAGCGCCGAAGATGGCCAGCAACTCGGCGACGTCCGCCGTGGTGGTCCGCTCATCCAGCGAAATCCCGATGCGCGTCGGGGAGAGCGGGCGCAGGTTGATGCGCCGGGCCACGGCCTCCGCGTGCACCTCGGCCGCGCTTCCCTCGGACAGTTCCACCGCGATGGTGTCGAAGAACGCTCCGTGTACCACCGTCAGGCCGTGCTTCCGCAACCCGTGCGCCAGGGCCTTGGTCAAGCCGTGCACCCGCAGGGCGATGCGCCGCAGTCCTTCGGGGCCATGGTACACGGCGTACATCCCCGCCATGACCGCCAGGAGTACCTGCGCCGTGCAAATGTTGCTGGTGGCCTTGTCGCGGCGGATGTGTTGTTCGCGAGTCTGGAGCGCCATGCGCAACGCCGGACGCCTCTGGGCATCTCTTGACATGCCGATGATCCGACCCGGCATGCTGCGCTTGTATTGGTCGTGAGTGGCGAAGAACGCGGCATGCGGTCCGCCGTAGCCCATCGGGACACCGAAGCGCTGCGAATTGCCGACGACGATGTCGGCACCCCATTCGCCGGGTGGCTGCAACAGGGTAAGGCTGAGAAGGTCGGCCGCGACCGTGACCAGGGCCTTGGCCTCGTGGGCAGCATGGCACAGGGATCGGTAGTCAGTTACGCGTCCATCGCTTGCCGGATACTGCAGGAGGGCGCCGATGGTGGTGTCGTCGAAGGTGAACGTGGTGGGGTCGGCGACCTCGATGGTGATGCCCCGGGTCCGTGCCCGGGTCTCGACGATGGCGATGGTTTGTGGGTGGCAATGTTCGTCGACCAGGAATCGAAGATCGCCGCGCTTGCGGGTCACGGCCGCGGTCATGTGCATCGCTTCCGCGGCGGCGGTGCCTTCATCCAGCAGGGAAGCGTTGGCGCAGGGGAGGCCGGTCAGGTCGGCGATCACTGTCTGAAAGTTGAGGAGCGCTTCCATGCGGCCCTGGGAGATCTCGGCCTGATAGGGGGTGTAGGCGGTGTACCACCCCGGGTTCTCCAGGATGTTGCGGAGAATGACTGGCGGGGTGATGGTGTCGGCGTAGCCCATTCCGATGTAGCTGCGGAACACCTGGTTCTTGGCGGCCAACGCACGCATGCTCGCCAAGACTACTTCCTCCGGTTGGGCCGGCGGGAGGTCGAGCGGTGTCCGCAGACGGATGGACTCCGGGACCACGGCGTCCATCAAGGCGTCAAGCGAGTCGTAGCCCAAGACCTCGAGCATGTCCCCGACGTCGGTGTCCCGCGGTCCGTTGTGCCGGTACCTGAACTCCTCCCGGTCCTGCACCTGCCCGGCAGTATCCGTCATGGTCCTGTCTCTTCCATGTGCCCGAATGGTGAAACGCCCCGAGGAAGTCCACGGGGCGATGCATTGCATGATCTGCTGACGCCCGCCCCGGGGCTCAATCTTCCCCGATGTGCATCTTGTAGGCGTCAGCGTCCATGAGGCGCTCGAATTCGGTCGGCTCGGTCATCTTGAGCCTGACCATCCAGCCTGCGCCGTAGGCGTCCCGGTTGATCGCTCCCGGATCGGCATCGAGGCCCTCGTTGACCTCTATCACCTCTCCCCCCAAGGGAGAATAAAGCTCCGACACGGCTTTGACCGCCTCGATGGTTCCGAACGAATCCCCCTCCTCGAACGTGTCGCCGACGTTCGGGAGGCTGACGAATACGACGTCGCCGAGTTCGCCTTGGGCATAATCGGTGATGCCGATTTCCACGATGGCCGGGTCGTCGGTCTGCCTGATGTATTCGTGTTCGCTGGTGTAGCGCAGACTGTCGGGAACGTTGGACACCATGACTCCCTGTTACGGTAGAGGGGCAGCGTTTGGGCAGGGAGGATACCCGCTGGGAGGCTCGAAATCAAGCGGTTTCGATTAGCCTGCCCGGGCCGCCAGGGCCTGCCAGACGGCCCGCGCCGCCCGCTCGAGTTGGGCCGGAGTTCCGTCGTTGTCGATGAGGTAATCGCTGCGCTCGCGCTTGGTCTCCGTGGGGTCCTGGGCCGCCAGCAGCCGATCCGCTTCGAGGGGGTCGAGGCCACGGTTTTCAACCAGCCGGGCCTTGCGCGTCGCCGGCGGAGCGTCCACCAGGACGATCACGTCGAACGCCCCCGGATCGGCTGCTTCGAACAGGAGGGGGATGTCGCTCACCACAACGGCGTCGCCCCGAGCTCGAGCCGCCTCCTCCAGGATCTGGCGACGGGCCAGCACCGCCGGGTGGACGATGGCGTTGAGCGACCGGCGGGCGTCCGCGTCGCTCATGACACGGTGTCTCAGTGCTGCCCGATCGAGCGTCCCGTCACCCAGCAGGATCTCGGGCCCGAACGTTCGCACGATCTGGTCGAGGACGTCGCTCCCGGGCTGTTGCAGTTCCCGGACGATGACGTCGCTGTCGATCAATGTGGCGCCCCATTCCTGGAACAAGCGCGCGACGATCGACTTGCCCGCGGCGACGTTTCCGGTGAGTGCAACGTTCAACATGACAAGGTGATCCAAGGCGCATCGGCTACAACAACGCCGTCTGGTCCTCGTCCTCGCGTGGAACCTCGTGACAGTGGCGGCAGCGGGCTTCGTAGGTCTCCTGTCCGCCGACCATGATGGTGGGAGAGTCGTACCGCGCCGGGCGACCGTCGATGAGGCGTTGGTTGCGGCAGGCGAGGTCGCCGCATCGTACGCAAATGGCTTGGAGCTTTGTCACCTGCTCGGCGATGGCCATCAGATGTCCCATGGTGCCGAACGGCTCGCCCCGGAAGTCGGTGTCCGTGCCGGCCACGGCGACACGAATTCCGCGATGCGCCAAGTCGGTGACGACCTCGATGACGCCCTCGTCCAGGAATTGGACTTCGTCGATGGCGACCATTGCTATGTCGGCCTCCAGGTGCCGGAGGATTTCGTTCGCCCCGTCGATCGGAATTGCTTCCAGCTCCGCGCCGTCGTGACTGGACACGCTGTAGAGCCCAGCGTACCGGGCGTCGAGATGTGATTTGAACACCTGAACGCGCTGGCGAGCGATGATGGCCCGACGCACGCGCCGGATGAGTTCTTCGCTTTTGCCACTGAACATCACGCCGCTAATGACTTCGATCCAGCCGGCCTGGCGACCGTAGTACATCTCCATGCCTCCCGTCGAGCCGCGGGAGGATAGCCCGCGGGTGGAGGAGGGTCAAGAAGCCCGCAAAGCCCATCTCTTGCGGTTTTCCGGTGTTTGTACCGATATTGAGGCCGCAAACAGGGCACTTCCGGCGATCGTGGTGTTGGGAGGCCGGCCGGCTCCCGCAACCAGCGCCGAGGAGATTTGGTACGTTCCCGCATTCCTCATTCAAGGAGAGTTTCGTGAACAAGCAAGAGATGGTGGACGCGCTCGCTGTCAGCCTGGATACGTCCAAGGCTCAGGCTACGGAGATCCTCGACGCGATCTTCGCAACTGGCGGTGTCATCCCCAAGGCCCTCAAGAAGGGCGAGAAGGTCCAGATCGCCGGGTTTGGCAATTTCGAGACCCGCAAGCGCGCCGCCCGGCAGGGCCGCAATCCGCAGACTGGTGCGACGATCCAGATCAAGGCATCCAGGGTCGCGGCATTCCGTCCCGCCAAGGCACTGAAGGAGCTGGTAAACAAGTAGTAGTAAACGACTTAGGTCGTCAGACGCCGATTGGCGTCAACTGGTTCATCGCAGTACACGGGCCACCCCGCTGGGTGGCCCGTAAGCGTTTCCAGTGGGTCCTCAGTGTTGTCGCTCCAGGCGGGCGATGATCTTGCGACGCCGGATGGTGCGGCCGGTGAGCGCATCCGCCACCGCCTGCGCTTCGTCGGCGGGGAGCTCGATGAGCGAGAAGGTCTCGCGCAGCTCGATCTTCCCGATGTGTTCCGGTGGGACCTTGAGGTCGCGTGTCAGCATGGCCACGAAGTCTGCCGGGGTGGCCCCGTCCTTCTTTCCGGCCGTGACGAACACCTTGGTGGAGCGTCCGTGGCCGGCCTGCCGTCCCTTCCTGGGGGCTGGCGGGGTGGGTGGCCCCGGCGTGGGTTCGGGCTCGGGGAGCGATTCGGTGGTCCACAGACGGTAGAGGGCCGCGGCCACCAGGGCGGAGTCGTGGTGCTCGAATAGCGGGGTGAGGGCGTTGATCGCTCGCTCGAGGTCGCTGCCGCCCGCCTCGAGCACTCCCTGGATCCGGGACCGCTGTTTGGCGAGCGTCCGATCGACCTCGTCTGTGGCCCCGGGGAGCTGGAGCGTTGCCAGCGCGCTCGCCTGGCCGACGAGATAGGGGAGTCCCCAGGGAGGGGTCAGGACGACCAGGCGGTCCGCGGCGGCGGCCAGCCGGCGCAGGTCCTCGGGAATCGGGAGGTCGGCCGCGACGATCAGCTTGGCCGGCCCCACGTCACCGCAGGTTACCGGCACATCGTTTGGCGACTTGGCCAGGGCTTCAATCACGGTCGACTTGGTCTCGGCCACGGCGGTCCACACTACTCCCGAGGTCGGTTGCAGGAGATCGAGCGCCTGCCGTACCGCGGTCCCGATGTCGATCCCCGAAATGGCGACCACGGTGATGGATTGCTCGACGACGGGCGACGACGCCCCGTGCGGAGGTGCACCGAGGACGAGGGCCTTGCGCAGGTAGCGCTCCGCCAACCGCTCGGCCCGGCGGGGCGCAGCCGTGTAGAGGATTCGCTGCGCCTCGGCGGGGAGATCCTGCATGAGTCCGATGAGGGCACTGTCGTCGTCCCACGTTTCCGGCCAGGCCAGCAGGACCGTGGGAGCCGAGTCGAGGGGGAGCGACGAACGGGCCAGGAGTGCGAGCGCCGTATCCGGGCTGCAGACGAGCGCGGTCACCCGTTCCTGGTTGAGGAGATTCAGGGCTCGACCTGCGGCCCGGGCGGCGAGAACGGTCCCGCCGGCATCGCGCCACGCTTCGTTGAGCACGTGCTCCACCGAAGGGAGCATGGCGTCGCTCGCCAGGACGAGTAGCTGCAGGCCGTCCCCCTCTGCGCGGTGGGACAGAGCGGCCAGAGCCGGTTTCAGGTATACCGCCGATGGTGGCATGACGGCCACCACGTTGCCGCCACGGGCCACGGTCGGTTCGATGTCTGCGGCGCGGGTAGCATCCCGCGACAGTTCGTTTTCCAAGACACACCCTCGGTTGTCAAATAGCTGTTCGGTGAAGGGTGGGGAAGCTACCGCAATTCACCGGGTCAGGCCACTGTGCGGGGGTCGCGGCGGTGTTGACAGGCTCTGGCGACGAGGGGAGCTTTCCCCGACCACGCACCGGACCAGGGGGCCAGGATGGCCGAAGGACTGTCGGAAAATCTCGCGTATCTCGAACCGTCCCAGACGGTGGCGATCTCGAACGAGGCCAAGCGCCGCAAGGCGGCCGGGGAGGACGTCATCGATCTGGGAGTGGGCGAGCCGGACTTCGTGACGCCGGCGCGGGCGTCCCAGGCAGGGATCGCGGCCATCAATCGGGGAAAGACTCACTACGCGCCCAACGCGGGTATTCCCGAGTTGCGCACCGCCATCGCGGCGAATCTGTCACGCATGAGCGACGGGCGGGCGGTCAATCCCGACAACATCATCATCACCACCGGCGCCAAGCAGGCGGTGTTCAACGCCTGCTTCGCCCTGTTCGGACCGCACGACAAAGTGCTGATTCCGACACCGGCGTGGGTGTCCTACCCCCAGATAGTGCGGCTGTCCCGAGCGGAACCGGTGCCGGTGCCGGGCGATCCTGAGTGGGGTCTCAAGGTGAGCGTCGACGATCTCGAGCGCCGGGTCGACAAGTTGACCAAGGGGCTCATCCTGAATTCCCCGTGCAATCCGACGGGATCGGTGTACACCTATTCGGAGTTGAAGGCGTTGGCTGAGTGGGCCCATGGGCACGGCATCTGGGTCATCTCGGATGAGATCTACCGGCTGATTTCCTATGGATCGAAGCCGGCGGCATCGATGCTCGACCTCGATGACGAGCTCCTCGATCGCGCCGTCATCATCTACGGGGCGAGCAAGGCGTACGCCATGACCGGTTGGCGCATCGGGGCGGCCCTGGCGCCGACGCATTTGTTCCAAGCCATGTCGGCGATACAGTCCCACACGACCAGCGCCGCATCCCAGCCGTCGCAGTGGGCCGCGTTGGAGGCGTTTACCAGCGACGAGGTTCAGGCGGACGTGGTGAAGATGGTGGCGGCGTTCCGCGAGCGGCGCGACTATCTGGTCCGGCGATTCCGGGAAGAGATGCCGGGCGTCGAGTTCGTCGAGCCGCACGGAGCGTTCTACTTCTTCTTCAGGATCGACACGCTGGTGGCCGACGGCGGTAGCCAGCGGTTCTGTCACGACTTGATGGACCAGACCGGAGTCGCGCTGGTCCCGGGGGCCGCGTTCGGAGACGACAAGTGGGTGCGATTGAGCTACGCGGTGTCGCTCGCGGAGCTGCGTGACGCGATGGACCGGATCATCCCCTTCATCCAGGAACTGGCGTCCACCCGGGCGGCCTACGCCTGAGCCGGTGCCCGGCCTCACCGCCGGTGCGCTTACATTTCATGCATGCCAGCCGTCAGTACCGTCGGCCTGCGCCGGCTCCTGGGTCAGCGCGGGCTGACCCCCGCCACGTGGATCCCGGAAGCCAGTGAGGGTCGGGCCGAGGAGGCCACCATCAGGCCGGCCCGTCTGGTCGAGGGTGAAGAGGTGGTGGCCCACCCGGTGGGCGCGGCCGAGCCGTGGCCCGACCCGGTGGCGTTCCTGGACGGAATTCAGCGATACCAGATCGTCGGCTACCTCGATGCGGCCCCACTGGTGGTGGCCCGGGTCGCGGCAGCGGTCAGGGAGCGACCCGGTCCCGGTCGCCGGCCGCGGTTGGCCGTGACGTTGGAGCGCCGCCTGGCGATCGGGCGGCCGGAGGTGCTCGACCTGGTCGCCGATGTGTTCGAAGGCGCGCGGCTCGTGCCGCTCGACGGCAAGGTGGCGGGTCACCCCATCCGTGAGGTGCAGGCAGCGCGCAAGGTGGTCGACCGGGAGCGGGGAGCGCTGGAGCTCGAAGTCGGCCGGCAGTTCCGGGCCGAGTCGGACGCGTGGCTGGTCATCGATGGAGCGCTGTCGGAAGGTATCGACTGGGTGGCGGACCCGCGGATGATCGGGGTGGTCAAGAGTCACAGCACGCTGCCGTTCGGCGGGGCCGACCAGGTCGCCTACCTCAGGACACCGTACGCCCATCGGTCGTCGGTGTTCGCGCCGGGGACGAGGTCGCTGGCACCGGTCCACTCGTGGGCCCTCAGGCTGTGGCCCTGGGAAGGGGAAGACCTGTTTCACGGTCTGGTACGGATCGAGACGCGTGCCGGGGACGACACTCTCTCCCGGGTCGACCAACTATCACGATGGTTGCTGGCGGAACGGGCTCCGGTCAGCACGCCCGACCCGCGGTGGGACCGACTCCTCTATGGCATTCACGATGTCGAAGTGTATCTGCGAGCCCGGATGGGAACCCGATGATCGACATGACCAGCCCCAAGGCCGACCCGATCGGCCGAGTGGTCGCGACGGAACTCAAGCCGTCCACCCCTCACCAGTTCTATTTCTGGACCAGTAGGGAAGCGCCCGTCGGGATCGGTACCATCGTACGGGTGGAGGACGAGTCGAGGGTGGTCTACGGGGTGGTGACGGAAGCGTTCGCCTACTCCGATCTGATGACGCCGCTGCACGACGTCATCGGCGCCGACGGCGATCCTGTTCTAGCCGGGCAACTGCCCACCGAGCGGGCCGAGATTCGTCTGTTCCTGGCGTCGGTGTTGCGCCAGCAGCCGGAGGAACCACTGCAGGCGGTGCCGTTGTCGTCGGTATACCAGGCCGACGATGCCGACGTGGTCGCCGCGCTGCGGATGGACCTGTACACCTCGGGCGAGCGGCCAACCGCGATTCCGGTCGGCGTCTACTCCGCTGGTGGCCTGGAAGCGCCGGTGTATCTCGACGCCGACTTTCTGCTGGGACCGGAGGCGGCCCATCTGGGCATCACCGGCGTGTCGGGCCTGGCCACCAAGACCAGTGCCGTGGAGTTCATGCTGACCAGCATTTTCCAGACGTTCCCGGCCCACAAGGGGTCCGTGGCGGCGGTGTGCTTCAACGTGAAGGGGTCGGACCTGTGTTTCCTCGACCAGCCGGGGGACCTGACCGACGAGGACCGGGCGCTGTACCAGCGGCTGGGATTGACGCCTGAGCCGTTTGCCAACGTCCGCTACTACGCACCGTTCAAGCCGGACGGGGTCAATCTCAACACCCTGCGGACCCACGCCGACCTGGCCCACAATACCGAACCGCTGGTGTGGGGCCTGCGGGAAGTGCTGGACTACGCCGAGGTCCTGCTGAACCGGGACGACCTCGACGCCAAGGCGGATGCCTTCATCGATTTTCTGGGGGAGCGGGTGGTGGGGCGGGAATATCACGACCCGAGCCTCAGGGACGCACCATTCCAGGTTCAGACGTTTGCCGATCTCGAGGAATTCTTCCGGGCGATCTTCG
>CAJVYZ010000060.1 GCA_913009915.1 uncultured Gemmatimonadota bacterium
TTCTGTGCGCCAGCGCGTGAGCCGGGCCCGTGCCCGGCAATTAGCGCGTACCGGCAAGCCGAATGCGGCGCTGCGAAACCCGGAGGTCGATCAATGGTGCACGCTGCAGCCGGAGGACCGGCAGCTGCTCAGCCGGGCGATCGAGTACCTGGGTCTGTCCGCGCGCGCCTACCACCGCGTGCTCAAGGTGGCGCGCACCATCGCCGATCTGGCGGGCGACGCCGAGATCCGCACTACCCATCTCACCGAGGCCATCGGCTACCGGCGCCTCGACCGCGCCCCACCCGCTCACGGGTAACCGGGCTCAGAAACGACGTAAGGGCCGGTGCGATCGGGTACGGCACCATGCCGCGGCTCGCCCGCGTTTCTCAGCGACGTTCGGTCGCGAGGGCGGTCGAGGCGCCCGGAAGGCGCATGCCCCGTCCCGGCAAGCGCAACGGCGACCGTAGCGGGAGGCCGGTGAGCGGGGGGGGGCTGGTCCGCCACCGATCCGCCGTACCGTAGAGGCTGGGAATGCGTGCCAAACTGAGCACAAGCATAAAAAGCCCCACCCTCACGGATCAGCGGTCTATTCCTTTTCTTGCTTCTTCTTTTTCAGCGCCCGTATCTTATCATGCGTCTTTGGGGAGGACACCTTCCTGGGTAGGATATCGACCGTGCCACTATATTGGCCCAGACCTTTGCCTGATGCGTTATCCGTATCAACCCAGTGGAAGAATAATTGTGCGATCGCCTGGCCAGGATGAAGAGTCAGGGGCGTTTCCCCGAGATTTCGTAGCTCAAGAGTGAGGGAACCGGCAAAACTCGGATGCACACCAATAGCGGTTGCTACAGTCAGACCCAGTCGGCCCCATGTAGAACGACCGACCACATACGCCATCATATCTTGCGGTAGTCGTATATATTCAAGTGTTTCTGCAAGAATAAATTGATGGGGATGGATTACAATCGCGTCGCCGAGTGAAATGTATTTCTTTCTGTACAGGTTTCCAAGCATAGCGCTTCCACCCAAGTCCCGCCGCCTATCGAACTCATCGATTGATCCATACGATGACGGCGTAACAAGAGCAAACTGGCATCCAAGCCGTATGTCGATCGACGCTTGCTCCTCCCGCAATTGCTCGGCGGGTTCGAACATCGGGCTCACCACTAAGCGATTTTCAAGATCGTCGATTTCGAGGCGCGCCCTTATCTTCCTACCGCACAGCACCGTCACGGGACACTCTCCCATAGCCGACGAGCTTCTGATAATTCTACGGCCTTCAATAGCAGTTCATGTAAGCACTTCAGTTTTTCTACGCCCAGTTGGTCATCTTTTGTTCGAACCCGCAGCTCTGGCAGCTTGGTAAGAAGCGTCGCCCATCCAACGTTAAGTATCGATGAGAATTCGGTTGGTACCTTGTCGGTCAAACGTAGGCCCGTCTCTATGGGTGGAATGGCGGCAAGCATCGGCTCAAGATGGTTGTGCAAGTCTTTCTTGTAATTCTCCGGCGTATACAGCGCGCCCGGGGCATGCGCTTTCATATATTCTTCTACGTGTTTGTATATGATGGGGACAACATTAGGCATCAATTCATGCAGCTCTGCAAGAACAGCAGCCGTTTTCCTGCCCTCATAGCGTTCCATGTCGGCGAAGATCTCATCCTTTGTTGGAGTAGGCACCAGTAGCGGGCTGTTGAAATTCTCAGTCAATGCATGTCCTGTGTACCGGGTAAAGATGCATGCAAAAGAATCGCCGTTGTTCGTTCGGAGCTTATCGAAGAGTATCTTTCTTCGGAGGTCATTTGCAGGATGAGTAGGACTAAGTCCGTATGCCCCACCAAGCAACTGGAAGAAATCGGACAGTGAGAAAAAAATGGCCGGTCCGGTTAAGTAGAAGGCAAAGGCATCCGCGGCAAGCTCATCAAACCAATTCGAAAAAGCTGCTGCCAACCGTTTACTGATGTCTCCATCCAGAGGCCCAAGCCGCTTGATTATACGAGAAACGAGATTCCCTTGTTCCTGACGGAAAAAGGCTTGCAAATCCCACTCAATTTTGTGGTTCAGTGCGTGGCCAATTTCGTGAGCGACGATCGCGAAGTGGGGCAATATCGCGTACGCTTTACTCGGCACAGTGACCCGTAGCACCGGCCACTTAATAGCTCCCATGGCTTGCATTAAGCTTCTTGATGGGTTTCGTATACGTTTGAAGTCATCTTCCTTAAAAGAGCGTAATTCGTAATTGGCGACCAATTCGGCACGGAAGAGCGTGGTGGTCAAAATGCCTAGCTGGTCGAACCATCGCTGAAGAGGAGGCACCAAAGGGTAGGGCAATTCATCGATTGCGGCGCCACGCATTACGGTTAACGAGCGATACGCCTGGCTGGCGAGTTTTGCTGCATCTCTCGCGAGAGACAAGGACTTTTCTGTTACAATAGTTTGCTCGGCAGAGGCAGCCAAAAATTCATCCGCGGTATCGAGTAGACCACTTACCAACGCGAGCCACTTGCGCGGACCCGGGTGATCTCCTGGGTACTGCTGATCAATGAGATCCTTCGTCTGAGCGCGAAGGCGCTCTATAAGCGAACTTAATGGATCGCTGTGCTCGGATGGTTGGCACGATAGGTGCTCTCTGTCGACCGTTATCTTCCGCTCGTAGTTATATTTTCGTCTGGAGCAACAACCGGTCGCCCAACAAAAAAGGGGACGTGGTCACGTCCCCTATGTAACTTGCCCGTACGATAATGGCTTACTCAGCAATTCCGATTTCTTCGGGATGTTTCGGAATAGACATTCCACTCTGCCGTTCTAATGTGGTCAGAAGGTCCCTTAGCAGGGCCATCGCGGTTGCCCGCGCCTTTTCTGGAACCTCCATGTTCTTCTGAAGTTGAGTAAATGCCATCCGGGCATCGGGAAGCTTTTCTCGCCAATTGGGATCAATGCCGTAGCCGAGATAGCGATCCAATAGAGAAAACGTATCGAATGCATTCCTCTCATCGGACTTGACAAATAGCAATCTGCGATTAACGAGGTCGGCCCCCCGGCTTGCGTCCCGCAGTAGGTTTGCTAGGTCCTCAAGCACGTAGCTGCGCCGATCAGGGTCGATGTCATGTTTCGATAGGACAGATAAAGCGTCCTCAATCACGTGGCGAAAGCCAACCTCCGCCGCCAAATTGGTCTCGCTCACCATAAGATCCTCCCAATGTCCCAATGTAAACGGATCGGCCTAACGCCGGCAATCTCAAGGAGGGGGCAATAGCGGGCACCCGCCAACAGATATTACCCATATCTACCCACGATTAAATCACATTTTCAATGCTAAACACCACAGCACAAGCCTAGTGGGTTATGGATAACTCCATATTAATCCAGGTCCGATCTGGAACATAGCATACTGGTAGCCATTGCGTTATGATTAATCTGAAGTTTTATAATATCATTACCCATTTCAACCCACGGACTGTCATGTCCCTACTGGAAGATATCCTGGGGTGCCCCTTGATCCGGACCTAAAAAGCCCAGTCGAACAAGGTGTTGCTGACATAGATCATCGTGGGCGAATTAGGGTGCCGTCCCGTATGGCGCGGCTTCTTAGTTGGCTACCAAGCAGTGAGGCGCCGGTCGATGCCTTGGCTGTGTTCGACGAGCCTGGACACATAATCCTGCTTTCATGGAAAGAGCGGTCTCCACCGGTACTGACTAGGCGTAAGAAACTGATTCAAGACGCCCAAGAATCCCCAGAAGCGCTCGAAGGTCTCCGACTCTTGGAGGATCGATACAAACGAATCCCCATCCCACGGGACCTACGTCCTACCCTAAGTATAGAGGCGCTAATGCATCTGGAATTGCCTGTGGCAACGACGACCCACGTTTACATTGTTCGCGTTTTTGACGCGCTCGAGATACTCTCGCCAATGTTTCGCAAACAAAGAAACACTGACCACGATGCCTTGACAGGACTACCCTAGCGGTTACGGATTTTGGGCTGCCCCACAAGTGCTGCCTAAAGGTTTGGGCGGGGGTGATCAGGCCGTGCCCCAGGAACCGGAGGATAGCAGGCAGGTGAGCGTCCACGGACTCACTGTCACCGTCGCGCATTACCACCCGGAGCATCGAAATGGAATCCGATCGAGCACCGCTTGTTCAGCGAACTCAGCAAAAACTGGGCGGGCCGTCCGCTGGACAGCCACGAGACGATCCTCAAGTACGCCCGCACCACACCACAATCCGCACGGGCCTGCGTGTCCGCGCTCGGCTGCTCCAACGCCGCTACAAGAAGGGAATCAAAATCATCGACGCCCAGATGCAGGGGCTGACCATCACGAAAGATGATGCCCTCCCCAAGTGGAACTACACTATCCGCCCAAACTGAAAACCGGGA
The DNA here is from genome assembly GCA_913009915.1 of uncultured Gemmatimonadota bacterium. GTDB lineage: Bacteria > Gemmatimonadota > Gemmatimonadetes > Gemmatimonadales > GWC2-71-9 > N074bin45. The sequence goes on from CAJVYZ010000060.1 coordinate 4,361, forward strand.
GTTATTTCTGCGCGGACCCTAAGCGAACTGCGCTCCCGGCGGGCGCGTGTCCACTTGCGCATTGCACGTCGACACACCACGGTCCGCCAGGGGATATCTTCCGGCCACCCTCACGTTACCGAATCCAGATACCCCTCCCGCAGCAGATACAGGAAGATTTCCTGCGCCGCCTCGACCGGGCTCAGGTCGGTGGTGTCGAGCCGGATCTCGGGGTGTTCTGGAACTTCGTAGGGATCGCTGATGCCGGTGAACTCGGGGATGAGGCCCTTGCGTGCCTTTTCGTAGAGGCCCTTGCGGTCGCGCGCCTCGCAGACTTCGAGCGGGGTGGCGACGTGGATCTCGATGAAGGCGCCGTGTTCGGCGATGCATTCGCGCACGGCGCGGCGGGTGGTTGTATAAGGCGCGATGGGGGCGCAGAGGGCGACGCCGCCGTTCTTGGTGATTTCGCTCGCGACGAAGCCGATGCGGCGCACGTTGAGGTCGCGGTGGGCGCGCGAGAAGCCAAGTTCGCTGGAGAGGTTGCGGCGCACGATGTCGCCGTCGAGAAGCGTGACGGGGCGCCCGCCGGCCTCGACGAGCTTGGCGTAGACGAGCTTGGCTAGCGTGGACTTGCCGGCGCCGGAGAGCCCGGTGAAGAACAGGGTGAAACCCTGGCGGCTGCGCGGGGGGTAGACGCGACGCAGTTCGTCGATCACCTCGGGGTAGCTGAACCAGTCGGGGATCTCCTCGCCGGCGCTCAGGCGTTTGTGCAGTTCCTCCTCGCCGAGGTCGACGGCGGTCTCGGCGTCGCGTTCGATGACCGCCGTCGGCAGGTAGCGCCCGCGGCGCGGCACGTAGCACAGCGCTTCGGCGGGGACGGGGCGAAGGGTGAGTTCGGATTCGTGACGGGCGAGGAGTTCCTGGGCGGCAAGGGGTTCGTAGAAGCGCCCGTTGGGGGCGGGGGCGCCGTGGTGGGGCTCGATCAGCAGGTGGGAGCAGCCGTAGTTCTGGTGGACGATCGCGTGCCACAGGGCCGAGCGCGGTCCGGCCTGGCGCCGGGCGAGGGGGAGCAGCGAGAGCGCGACGAGGCCATGGGGAAAACGGGCGCGCACGGCTTGGTAGCCGCGCACGCGTGCGTAGTAGTGCAGGTCTCCGGGCGCGGTCACGCCGACGGCGGGATGCAGCAGGACGTGGGCCTGGGTCTCCTTCGCGGCGGCGAGCACGATCTCGCGCTCGCGGCGATGGATCGGGCCGGGGGGCTGGAAGGCGAGTACGTGCCGCCAGCCCAGGCGAGTGAAGAGCTGGCGCAGCTTCTCGGGGCTGTCCCAGAGGTTCTCGAAGTCGTAGTGTGCAGGGGGTTCGATGCCTTCGACGGCCCCGCCCAGATAAGTGTCGTGGACCTGCTCGTAGAGGTAGCGCACGCCGGGGTGGGCATCGGAGGCGGTGCCATAGACGGCCTCGGCCTCGCGGCGCGCGTCGGGGCGCCAGACGTCCCCGACGGTCAGAAGTGCGTGGGTGAAGCCTTCGGGATCCTGCAGGGCCAGACGGTCTCCGGCGGTGAGGCCCTCGGCGAGCGCGTCGGGGACGTCGAGGGTGACGGGGATCGGCCAGAGCAGGCCCGATTCCAGGCGCAGGGTATCGAGGACGGAGTCGTAGTCGGCACGGCCCAGGAAGCCGCGTAGTGGGGAGAACCCGCCGTTGAGCAGCAGGTCGAGGTCGGAGATCTGGCGTGGCGAGAGGACCACGGCGCGGGCCTCGCGCGCCTCTTCTTTCAGGCGTTCGGCCCGCTCCGCGCCGGCGAGGAGCCGGCACAGGGTGCCACCGTGGGGGGGAACCGAGAATTCCATAGGCGGCACTGTCGGTCGGCTCCAAGTATATTATTGTTTTCGTGATGTATTTTAAGGCTGCTCGGGTACCGACGATTGTACCTGAAAGGACGCGGGGCGCAAAGAAGCGCGGGTACGTAGCGCAACTCCTCGGCAGAGACAACGGATGGCGGATCCGGACGCGTGCTCCGTACCGCGGATCTACCACCCCGCAACGCGCAATTCGTATAATAGGTCCGGGAGCCGGTCGGACTTGGGCTTGTTCTACTACGGCGGTGAGGGATCGGTCCATTTTCAAGTGCCGCCCTGCTGTGGAGGGGCAGTCCCGTCTTCGGGGAATCCACGCTCGGTGCCGCCGATGTCGTTCACGTGGTTACATGTCTCGTGTCCGGGACGCAAGTCAACAAAGGATGTCCTTTAATGGCGGTACGCAAGAAGGTTGCTCGAAAAGGCAAGGACGAGACCCGCACCCGACCGCGCTTCCGGGGGTGGCTGTCGACGGATGCCGAGGAGATCGAGCGGCGGCGGCTGCGCGGGCGCGAGGAGGCGATCCGCATCGAGGCACTGGAAACGGGCCGGCCGTTCTTCGGCACCTTTCTCGCCCGATCGGACGGCGGCGGCAGTTATCGAGTCGAGATCCGCTCCCTCACCGAACACATCAACTCGTGCGAGTGCCCGGACTATCGGGTCAACGGTCTCGGCACCTGCAAGCACATCGAGGCGGTCCTGCACCGGCTCGAACGGGGACGCAGGCGCCGCTTCCGGGCAGCGGCGGCCCAGGGCGGCGAGATCCTCACCGGGCGTCTGCGGGCGCTCGATCTGCTGAACGAACGCGATCCAGGCGCGGCTTGCCGCAAGTGGCTCGCGGCACCATAACCGCCCTTATGACCGCGCCCCAATCGCCCCCCTGCCAAGCCTATCTCGCGCTGCCGCCGGAGACCGCGCCGGAGGCCCTGGCCGCCCTCCTCGCCGCCGACACCCAGCGCGAGGTGCGCCAGGTCGGGATGGTCGATGCCAGGGGCGGGCTGGCCACCCACACCGGAACGATGTGCATCCCCGAGGCCGGGGGCCGAATCGGGACAAGCTTCGCGGTCCAGGCCAACCTCATGGACCAGGCGACGGTCTGGCCCGCCATGGCCAGGGCCTTCACGAACGCCAAGGGCGACCTCGCGGACCGTCTCCTGGCCGCCCTGGACGCGGCCGAGGGGGAGGGGGGCGACATCCGCGGCCGCCAGTCAGCGGCGCTCTTGGTCGTGAAGGGCAAGGCCAGCGGAGCGCCCTGGGCGGACCGGATCTTCGATCTCCGGGTGGAGGACCATCCCGAGCCCCTTCAGGAGCTTCGGCGCCTCGTCCGGATCCAGCGCGCCTACACCCACATGACCGCCGGGGACGACTGTCTGGCCGTGCAGAAATGGTCCTGCGCCGAGCGCGAGTGCGGGGCCGCTCGCCGCCTGGAGCCGGAGAACGCCGAGATGACGTTCTGGTACGCCGTCGCCCTGGCCACCGTCGGGAAACTGGACAACGCCCGCCCGCTCTTCGCCCAGGCCTTTGCCGCAGACCCCCGCCTTGCTCGGAAATGGCCGCTTCGTCTCGTCCCATCAGTCTCAAGGTGAAGTCACCGGCGCCGTCGTCCGCGTTGAGGATATGCGCGTGGGCGTCTACGAACCCGGGAATCACCGCCCGGCCTTCGCAGTCAAGTCGCGCCAGAGAGGCCAGGCCTTGAGGAAGTCGCTCGGCCGGGCCGGCCCAAGCGATCTTGCCTTTGCGGATGGCGACGGCTGCGTTGGTCACGAGGCCTGCGACCCCAGGGAACCTCGGATCGTTGGTGGCGAGCACGCCGACGTTGTCCAAGACCATGTCCCCGGTCGGGGTTGTGCGTTCACGAACGAGTTCGTCCGCGAGGCGGACACAGTCTGCACAGATGGCAGCCCGACCCGATCCTGAGATAAGCGCAGAGACACGATCTTCTCGCGTTCCGCAAAAGCTGCAGACCCTTACACCCATACCCACCAGGATGGCACTACCCCGCGCGGAGCGACGGCAATTGCCCTACTGAGCCTCCGCCTCGTATCTGGCAATGGTGGCCTGAAGGTAAGAGATGGCAGAGTCGTAGCCCTTCACAGCCTCGCGGGCTGTGTATGAAAGAACCCTTGCGACCCAGACGCGGAATAGCAGCGACCGCCAATCGTCGTCAGCGGAGTCGAACCGGGCCAGGGCAACGTCGTACACCTCGCCCCAAAGCTCATGTCCGAGGAAGTCCACGGCGGGGTCCTCGCGGCCGGCTAGCATGCCGTCGCGCACCGCGGACGGGAAATGACCCAACATCTCGACCTGGACATCGGTCCACCCCTCACTCAGCAAACCGACCGTGTCCTCGACAGAATATGCAACCTTGGTCCGCATTGTCTCACCGACCCTGCTCGGATCATCCACCCGATGGTCTATCTCGGCACTCACCTCGAGTCCTCGTGCTTCACGGACCGCGGAGAAGCATTCAACAGCCATGTCTTCGATGTCCGTCAGACTGCCGTACAGCTTGTGGAGTTTGCCCTCCGGGATGTAGACCTCAGCGACAGGAAACCCGCCGGCGCCTACCGATAAAGTCAACCGTGTATCTATCCCCCAGTCGGACTGGGCGACCACGGCAGGATCGTCGGCCAGATGTTGGACGACTTCTCGTGTAAAAAGCAACTCTCCGCCCAGTGGTTGGCGGATCTTTGGCAGTACGGTGCCTGGCCAGAGCTTGGCGAGACCGGGTCTCGTGATGAACCAAGTGATCATTGCGTCAGTCGATGAGCGTGGGAAATAGTGCCGCACCGCCGGATATCCCTCATCGGCGGCTCGTTCCGCCTTGGATATCCAGGTCCCCGAAAAGGTCGTGATGTCGGCGTCGTAAAAATGCACCCTTTCGAAATCTCCCTCGGCTAGGAACCAGGCGAGGGCGGTATTCATCGCATCCCCCTTGCCAGGACGGCGCAACCCCATTCTCATCTGAACGAGGGTGTGTACGGGAACTCCGGTTTGTCGCCCTACCTCGGAGACAGCAGCCTCAATAAGGCCAAAGGTGTCGTCCCCTGAGCTACCGACACAAAGCACAAACGACACTCGAGGGTGAATGGCTGCGGTTCGGATGTTGGCGATCGCTACAGCGGGATCCTCATCCTTGAAAGGAAAGACGACCAGGCTCATCCCGCTGCGATCGGATCGAATTCAGCTGCTGACCAGATACACCGTGAGCTCGAGCTTCGGCCCTTCGCCTGTCCCTATCGCGACGGCAACGCGCCCATTGAGGAAGGCAAGATCTTGGTTGGCCGTCTCGAATCGGACCAGCTCCTGGATATTCGAGACTCCTCCATCGCCCTCTACCGAGATCCCCGTTGCAGAGTACGAGACCATGCCGCTACCTTCACCGATCCGTGCCCGGATGTCGAGTTAGACGTTTCCGTCACTGCGGACCGTCATGTGGTCGACGCCTCGCAACGGCAACTCGCCATCACAATGCGGGCTTGTGACTGTGCCTTCAAGGTCCACGTCGATTCTGGTCCCAGTCGAAACCGGCCCGATCACGTTGAACTTTAGGGTCG
>CAJVYZ010000061.1 GCA_913009915.1 uncultured Gemmatimonadota bacterium
CCCACCGAGATCTACACTCTTTCCCTACCCGACGCTCTTCCGATCTCGGGCAGCGTGAAGTCCACCTTGGGAACCGATGCCTGCAGCTCCCAGCCCCGCAGAGCCGATGCGTCCATCGAGGGCCGATCAGACACACAACCCGCGGCGACGCCCGAAATCAGCAGGGCGAGGGACAACGCCTTTGCTCCAGTCATAATATCGACTGCAGGCGCGACACGACGAACACGATGGCCGTGCCACCGAGGAGCACGAGGCCAACGTAGGCCAGCGCGCGAAGTTTCGGGCCAGGGCGATGTTCCTCGGGCACTTCCGCAGACGTCACCACACGCAGATTCAGCCAGCCGAGAATCGGAGCGGTGAGGAACGCGAAGATCGTGGCGAAGTCCACCATGACGGCGAGGTTGCCAACGAATCGCCACAGGACGAGCATCGTTGTTACGGCAAGTGCCGCGATGGCGACCCAGTACGCCCACCCCACCGGCGCGTCCCGCTCCAGCCCGCCAGATGCTCGAAGATTCTGCACGCAACGATCCAGCGCCCGCGGGTATCCGTCGATGACCGTCAGCGACGTGGAGAACATCGTGGCGAAAACCGCCACGATTACGATGGGCCGCAACCACGCCCCTAGGGTGGTCGAGTACAACTCGACGAGCTGAACGCTGAATTGGGGCCCTGACACACTGAACTGTTCCCCCGAGCCATACATGACCGTCGCGCCGAGCAACAGAAACGCAAACGCCAGGATCGCCGTGCCGTAGTAGCCGATGTTGAAATCGAGCAGGGCAATTTTGACGGACGCGTGTTCCCCTCCTCCCGGTCTTTCGCCAGGGTCCAGAGGGAATTCCAGACCGAGATGTCGATGGCCGAAGGCATCCAGCCCGCAAGGGCCAGGAGAAACGCAAAGGGAATGGCGTCACTCAACTGCGGCACCAGGGCGACGGTGGCGAAATCGGCCCGGGGTAACGCCACCAACGCCGCGATCAGCGTCGACACACCCAGGGCGACGAGCACCAGCTTGATCACCTTGTCCAACAGGCGGAACCGGCCGGCAATGAGCATCGCGATACAGATCGCAAGCACGAGCGCACCGGAGAGCGGTAGCGGCCAGTCCACCCCGAAGGTGTAGGCCAGCAGAAACGCGGTGAACATCACAATCGCCGCCCAGACGATGACCGACGAGATAATCGTCAGCCCGAAGAACAACCAGAGAGCCCACCGTCCGATGTTCCGGTAGCCTTCGACCAGACTGCGCCCGGTGGCGGCGGCGTAGCGCGGTCCGAACTCGAAGAACGGATACTTGAGAATCAGCGCCAGGAGGATGGTGCCGGCCAAGCCAAAACCGGCCACCGCCCCCGCGCGGGTGGATTGCACCAGGTGGGACACGCCGATGGCCGCCCCGGCCCACAGGAGCCCCGGGCCGAAACTCTTCCAGAAGGAGGAGGGAGAGGGCATGGACGGGAAGATATTCGGCTGGGAGGTGGTGGCTAGCGGGTGGGGTGGGGAGAGGGGTAAGGAGGGCTAAGAGGGCTAAGAGGGCTAAGAGGGAAAAGAGGGAAAACCAGCAGCCGGTGGACACCGTCGTCTGGGAGCCATAACTTCAAGCACAGTTGACAGCCCATAGCATACCCAACCTCTTAGCCCTCTTAGCCCTCTTTTCCCTCTTAGCCCTCTTTACCTCCCATGGATCTTCCTTTCATCGAATCCGCCGGCCCTTACTTCGTCCTCGTCGGGGTGCTCGTCGCCGGCAGCACTCTTCTCGCCGGGTACGTGCTCGACTGGATCCGGTCGGACCGGGTGGGCCCCGGGCCGCTCAACGGGCGGTCGCAGACGCCTTCCTGACCCTTGGCAAGAAAAATCACGATCAAATAACGCTCGCTGGTCATTATTTCCGGGTCGTTCGGTGGCAGTCCTCTATCGCCTCGACCGGAGCGGCGCATGCGGTGATGCCCTCCTGTCGGGGTCTATCGCACGCTACCTGGAGTCGGTCAAGGGAGAGTCAAGGCATCGTCAGCTAGTCCTGTGGCAAGCGGCAAATGGACATGGCCCGCGCTCGATCGGTACCCAGGCCAGCAAACGGAGGAGCTACCGTGCTCCCGTGGCCAACCCGCTCCCCGACCGGTTCGCCGAGGCCCACGCTCTCCTGCGGCGGCACTTCGGCTTTCCCGGGTTCCGGCCCGCCCAGCGGCGGGTACTCCAGTCCGTCCTGCTCGGCCGCGACACGCTGGCCGTTCTCCCCACGGGCGGCGGCAAGTCGCTGTGCTTCCAGGTTCCCGCGCTGATGCTCAGCGGGCTCACCATCGTAGTGTCTCCCCTGATCGCCTTGATGCAGGACCAAGTGGCTGCCGGTCGATCCAAGGGCATCCCCGCCGCGGCGCTCAACAGCACCATGAAGGCAGCCGAGCAACGGAGCGTAATGAAGGGGGTGATCGAGGGACACATCCGCTTGCTCTACCTCGCGCCGGAGCGTCTTCCTCGCGTGGTGGAGGAGTTGCGCCAACACGCCGTCCGCTGTGCCCTGTTGGCGGTAGACGAGGCCCACTGCATTTCCGAGTGGGGCCACGACTTCCGGCCCTCGTACCGGCGTCTCAGACAACGGCGCGCCCGGCTGGGCTTCCCCCAGGTGTTGGCGCTCACCGGGAGTGCCACGCCCGCCGTGCGCCAGGACATCCTCGCCTCGCTCGGCATGCCCGAAGGGGTAGTGCACGTGGCGTCGTTCGACCGGCCCAACATCTGGTTCGGTGTCGCCCGGCCCAAGTCCGAGCCTCACCGTTTGGCGCTCCTCAAGCAAGCCCTCCGGGCGGAGACCAGCATGACGTTGGTGTACGCTCCGACACGGTCGCTGTGCGAGGCGCTGTCGAAGGAAATCAACAGGGCGGGGATCCTGGCCCGGCCGTTCCACGCCGGATTGACGGTGGAAGAGCGGAAGGACACGCTCGAGCGGTTCCTGACCGACCGGGTGGCCACCGTGGTGGCCACGTCGGCGTTCGGCATGGGCATCGATAAAGCCGATGTGCGCTTGGTGGTGAATTGGTCAATGCCCGCCACGCAGGAGGCGTACTATCAGGAAGCCGGGCGTGGGGGTCGTGACGGTGGGCCGGCCAGGGCGGTGATGTTGTACCGACGGGGCGACGCCGAGTTCCACCGGCTGCAGTTGGGCGTCACCTTCCCGCCGCGGCGTGTGCTCGAGGCCATCTGGAGCGGCAGAACCACCGGCATACCGGACAACGTCGTCGAATCCGCCAGCCGGCTGGTGCGCGAGCTCAGGCCCGAGCACGGGCCGGTCGATTGGGCGCCGATACGGCGGCGGATCCAAGCGGCTCGCCGCCGGCTGGCCACCATGGAGCGGTACGGGTCGGCGAGACGCTGCCGGCGGAGAACGTTGGTGGGGTATTTCGGGGAGGCGCTGAAGTCGTGTTCGGGCTGCGATAGGTGTCGGCCTCGAGCCAATTGAGGCGCCGAGGCTGGCGCCCTGGAGGCACCTAGTCTATGATAGGCAAGGGAAGGGCCTCTCATGCCGAGAATGGCACTCTACATCCTCCTCGCTTTCTGCGCCGCTTGCGCCACCCCCGACGACCCCGTGGCGCCGGCCCCCGACCAGCCGCGCTTCACCGTGACCGGCGTGGTGTACGATTCTCTGGCCTCCCACGTCGGGCCGAGGCAGGTCGCGCCTGCAGTGCGCGTATCGGTCAACGGCGTGGTGGCCATCACCGACCTGCAGGGCCGCTTCACCATCACACAAGTGCTCGGCGGGTCCCACGTGCCGTTCGAACTGCTGAGTCTGGAGTACGAACCTTACACGGGCACCATGCGCCTCGATCGCGACCTGACGGTGTTCCTCCCCCTCCGGCGCCTGGCGCCCCTGATGACGGCCTTCTTCCCCGCCGGTGACAGCACACGATTCATCGTAGTGGATCTGCAGAGCCGCAAGACGGTCGAGCGCTGGCAGCGGACCCGGGCGACCATGGGCACAGGGACGGCCCAGTGGACCCAGTTTGGGGACCAATGGGTCTGGACTCCGATCGATATCCTTACCTGGATGGTCTCCATGCCCAACACCGCAGGAGCGGAGGAATTCCGCTTCGACATTCACGACGCGACGGGGTCCGTGTCCCACGCCGTTTGCCGGGTCGACAGTGGGTGCGATCACCTGGGGCTGATCGAGACCGATTCCGGATCGTGAATCGCCTTCGTCAGCCGTCGGTGTCCACGAGCAGCTTGTTCCTCGCGGCGGCTCTCGCTGCGGGGGCCACCGCAGCGCTCTCGGCCCAGCAACGGGCCCGCGACCTGGGAGTCGCTCCCGGGGTGTTCACTCCGGGGCCCCTCAACGCCATCACCGACGTGAGCGGTGTGCGGGTCGGTCACGAGACCATCATCGAGGGCGACACGGTCCGCACCGGCGTCACCGTCATCGTGCCGCACGACGGCAATCCCTACTTCGACCGGGTCCCCGCCGCCATCGTCGTCGGTAACGGCTACGGCAAGCTCCTGGGTGTTACCCAAGTAGATGAACTGGGCGAACTGGAGACACCGATTCTGCTGACGTGCACCCTGTGCGTCTGGCGGGCCGCCGATGCCATGGTCGCCTGGATGCTGGCCCGCCCCGGCATGGAAGACGTACGCTCGCTCAACGCAGTCGTCGGCGAGACCAATGACGGTTACCTCAACGACATCCGCGTCCGCCCAGTCAGGCCGGAACACGTGGTGCGCGCCCTAGAGTCGGCGGCCACCGGCCCGGTGACGGAGGGGAGCGTCGGCGCTGGCACCGGAACCATCGCCTTCGGCTGGAAAGGCGGCATCGGCACCTCGTCGCGGGAGTTGCCCGATGCCCTGGGCGGGTGGACGGTCGGGGTCCTGGTGCAGAGCAACTATGGCGGGGTGCTTCAGGTGATGGGCGCACCCGTCGGAAAAGAACTGGGCCGCTATGCCTACCGCCGGTTCGTCGAAGCCAACGCCGGCGACGGCAGCATCATGATCGTGGTCGCCACCGACGCGCCACTGGGCGAGCGCAACCTGCGCCGCCTGGCGGAACGGGCGCTCTTCGGTGTGGCGCGCACCGGGTCGTCCGCCTCGAACGGTTCGGGGGACTACGTAATCGCCTTCGCCACCCACCCCGATGTCCGCCGCCAAGACACCCGCGCCCCCCGCCACATCGCCGACCTCCCCAACTCCCTCATGTCTCCTTTGTTCCAGGCCACCATCGAAGCCACGGAAGAAGCGATTTACAACTCGATGTTCATGGCAACTGCGGTGACCGGACATTGGGGCACGGTCGAGCCGCTGCCGCTCGACGAGGTGGCGGATGTTCTCCGGAAGCACGGCGTTATCGACTGAAGGGGGCGTAGGACGTAGGGCGTAGGGCGTAGGCCATCGGACCCAGGCTGGCTATTACCGCCCATTACCGCCTCTACCGCCCGTCCGCCCTTACCGCCTTACCGCCCTACCGCCCTACCGCCTTACCACCCATATTCCGGAACATTTCGATCCCCTCTCGGCTATCCGAGCGCCCCCAACCCTTCGAGCGCCTCAATAATGGACGACAGCCTGTATTTCAGCGAGCACCACCTGCAGGTCCGCGACATGGTACGCGAGTTTGCCGAGACCGAAATCGCCCCCGTGGCGCGTGAGCTCGACCGCACCCAAGAATTCCTCTGGGAAAACGTCGCCAAGATGGGTGAACTCGGCCTCCTCGGTGTGCCGTGGGACGAGGACCTCGGCGGCGCCGGAATGGACCAGTTGTGCTATTACATCACCATCCACGAGCTGGCCAAGGTAGACGCCAGCCACGGGCTGACGGTCAGCGCCCACACCAATCTGGGCACCAGCCCCATCGTCGAGTTCGGCACCGACGAACAACGGAAGGCCTACGTGCCGCTCCTCGCCAGCGGCCAGGTACTCGGCGGCTTCGGGCTCACCGAGCCCGGAGCCGGGAGCGACGCCGGCGGCACGGTTACCACGGCCGAGGACAAAGGCGACCACTATTTGCTGAACGGGAGCAAGAACTTCATTACCCACGCCGGGGTCGGCGAGATCTTCTCGGTCACCGCCAAGACCGATCCGTCGGCCAAAGGCGGCCGGGGCATCACCAGCTTCATCATCACCAAGGACACCGTCGACCTCGAGCGCTGCGCCGAGGTGGGTGTGGGCCACGCGGCCGATCTCCCCAAGACGCCCGGCGTCAGGGCAGGGAAGAAGGAAGACAAGATGGGCTGGCGGTCCAGCGACACCCGGGAACTGATTTTCGAGGATGCCGTGGTGCCCAAGGAGAACGTGCTCGGCCCCGTGGGGGACGGCTTCAAGAACTTCCTGCAGACGCTGGACGCCGGCCGGATCGGCATCGCCGCTCTCAGCCTGGGGATCGCCGAGGGGGCTTACCTGAAGGCGCTGGAATACGCCGGGGTCCGCAAGCAGTTCGGCCGGTTCATCGGCAGTTTTCAGGGGATCTCCTTCCAGCTGGCCGACATGGCCATGGAGATCGAGGCCGGGACCCACCTGCTGTACCAGGCGGCCTGGCTCAAGCAGAACGGCAAGCCCTTCAAGAAGGAAGCGGCCATGGCCAAGCTATACTGCTCGGAATTGGCCATGCGGACCACCACCAAGGCTGTCCAGATCTTCGGCGGCTACGGTTACACCACGGAATACCCCGTGGAGCGCATGATGCGGGACGCCAAGGTTTGTGAGATCGGCGAGGGGACCAGCGAGATTCAGCGGCTGGTCATTGCCCGCGAGATCCTGGGCCCGGCGATCGACGGATGAAGCTGGGGCGGGTTGGTTTGCCCTAAGCTATGGATAAACATATCTTTAGGAACCATGCTGTCGGCGGTAGGCTTTGTTGATCGTTTCTTATTGAAACGTATGAGGGGTGGTCGGGTCGGGCCGGCCCCTTCCGTTGGCAGTCGGACACGGACTTTCCGGCAGGCGCCAGGCTGGTTTGCCAAGCAGCGCCCGCTCCACCGGTGGCACGCGCCACCAACCCCACAGAGTTCAGTGGCAGGCAGGCCCGGCAGTGGCCCACCCCCTTGGGTGGCGGCTGTCTCACGCCTGCATCGCATACGATATCCAGCCACCCCGGCGTTCCCGGCCACCTGGCCAGGCGGTGGGGCGTGGGTATCGACCATGATCATGCCGCGGGACGCGTCGAGTGCGTTACCGCTGCTACCCTTACGAACCGGGGTCGGCCGGAGGCAGCCTAGCAGGGCTGGTCCGCCCGCGCCACCCATGGTTGGAGTTCACCACATTGAAGCGCGAAATACTCATCAATGGTGGCCGCCGGGAAACCCGGGTGGCCATCCTGGAAGACGACCGTCTGGTCGAGATTCTCTACGACCGTCCGGACAAGTCCCGCTCGGTCGGCGACATCTATCTGGGCCGGGTGGAGGCCATCCTCCCCGGCATTCAGGCGGCGTTCGTTGACATAGGAAAAGAAAAGAGCGCCTTCCTTCACGCCTCCGATCTGCTGGAGCCGGACGACGAGGAAGGGGAGGGAGAGGGAGAGGGGGACGACGGCGATCAGAACGCCGGCGCCAAGGCCAAGGGCAAAGGCAAGGGCAACGGCAACAGCGGTGGCCGCCGGTCCAACGGCGGCGGTCGCCGCATGCGCGAGCGGGGCCGCAGGTCGATTCCCAACGTGGCCGAGGTTCTCTCCAAGGGCGAGCAGATCCTCGTCCAGGTCTCCAAGGAACCCATCAGCACCAAGGGAAGCCGGGTCACCCGGCAGATCTCCATCCCCGGTCGGTTCCTGGTGTTCATGCCCTACGCCTCCCGCGTCGGGGTCAGTCGCAAAATCGAAAACCGTGAACAGCGGAGCACGCTGCGCCAGATGGTGCAGAACGTCCTCCCCAAGGGTGCGGGCGGCGTCATCGTTCGCACCGTTGCCGAAGGGATCACGGAACAGCATTTCAAGCGGGAGATCGACTCGCTGCTCAAGATCTGGAAGAAGATCGAGCGCAAGAAGCAATACGTCCGGGCCCCGGCGCTGGTGCAGCGGGAAGCCAGTATGACCCGGGCCATCATCCGCGATCTCCTGAGCGACAAAGTCGATTCGCTCCACGTCGACTCCAAGGAGATTTACAATGAGATCAATGAGTATCTGAAGCAGGTCGACCCCGACATGATGGACAAGGTCCATCTCTATGGGGAAAGCACCCCGATTTTCGACCGCTACGACATCGAGGCGGAGATTCGCGGGCTGTTCCGCTCTCGGGTCGAACTTCCCACCGGCGGTTCCATCATCATCCAGCCGACGGAAGCGCTGGTGTCGATCGACGTCAACACCGGTCGCTACACCGGCAAGAAGGATCCGGAGAAGACCATTCTGCGGACCAACCTGGAGGCCGCCCGGGAGATCGCCCGCCAGCTTCGGCTGCGCGACACCGGTGGCATCGTGGTCATCGACTTCATCGACATGGAGACCAAGAGCCACCGGGACAAGGTCCTCAACGAGCTGCGCGGGCTCCTGGTCCGCGACCGGGCCCGTACCAGGGCCTACGCCGTGTCGGACCTCGGTCTCATCCAGATGACGCGGCAGCGGGTACGCCCCTCGTTGCTGCACTCGCAGACCGCCGAGTGCCCAGCCTGCGCCGGTACCGGCCGGGTGTTCACCCCCGAGATCGTCACCCGCCGGCTGGAGCGCACGCTCAAGCGGGCGGGGCAGACCGACCGCGACAAGCGCTTGGCCATCCGGCTCCACCCGGAGGTGGCGCTCTATCTGCTCGAACAGGAACCCCGCCTGATGCAGGCCCTCATCAAGGGCACCGGCTTGGAGCTCGAGGTGCGGGACGATCCCATGATGCGGCTCGACGAATTCCGCCTGATGAGCCGGCCGGCGGAGCGGGATGTGACGGAGATCTACGCGGTGGCGTAGCCACCGCGTAGAGGCGGGGGCAGCGAGGGCAGCGGGAGCAGCGGGGGCAGGTAACAGCTGCCTCCGTCTTGCGGTGGGGGGCGGCCTGTCAACTGCCCTCGCTGCCCCCGCTGCCCTCGCCTCCGTGGGCTTTACGCCCACGGACTTGACGGCCACGATCGGCCCCGCTAATATCCAAGGTTCGATACTTAAGGCACTTACGGACGCGAGACCACGACCATGTACGCGATTTTCAAGGCACTGGGCAAGCAATTTCGGGCTGAGGAGGGGGACGTCCTCCGGCTGCCCCGGATGGACGCCGAGCCTGGGGCCAAGGTGACGTTCGACGAGGTGCTCCTCACCGCCGACGGCGACTCGATCAAGACGGGCACGCCGCTGGTCAAGGGTGCCAAGGTCAAGGCCGAGGTGCTCGGCGAGGGCAAGGAGAAGAAGATCTTCGTGTTCCGCTTCAAGCGCCGCAAGAACGTGCGCAAGAAGACCGGTCACAGGCAGAAATTCACCGAAATCCGCATTACCGGCGTAACCGCCGGCTGAGGTCGATATGGCACATAAAAAAGGCGTCGGATCGAGTCGCAACGGCCGCGACAGCAATCCCAAATACCTCGGCATCAAGAAGTTCGGCGGCCAGCGCGTCCTGGCCGGCAACATCCTGGTCAAACAGCGCGGCACCAAATTCCATCCGGGCAACAACGTGCGCCGGGCCAACGACGATTCCCTGTTCTCCGTGATCGACGGCGTGGTCAAGTTCGAGCACAAGGACAAGAAGCGTAAGCAGGTCTCGAGATCGGAAGAGCGTCGTGTAGGGAAAGAGTGTAGATCTCGGTGGTCGCCGTATCATTAAAAAAAAAAGATACATGGCGTCGATCTGCGGCAGCTGCC
>CAJVYZ010000062.1 GCA_913009915.1 uncultured Gemmatimonadota bacterium
GCCCCTGTATTGATCTTTGTTGCCCTTGTTGCCAGGAGAGAAGTATGATGAAGTTCCTTATAGTTCTGTATCTCACGATAGCCATGTTATTCAGCTTCATAATGCCAGTCACAAGCTACATGGCAGGAGATCGGAAGAGCGTCGTGTAGGGAAAGAGTGTAGATCTCGGTGGTCGCCGTATCATTAAAAAAAAAACAAAACTCAATAAGCGCTTTAATGATGCCGATCGCATAAGCCAAATCTGAGCGGGTGTATGTCACATTCTGCAGAGTAGCGAATATTTGTTCGTTCATAATTTATTTCCCGAAAATACCCTGCTGTTTTGCCTCTTTAAGAGCGGTGAGTATGATATCCGTATGCTCCTTCAGTGAAAGAGAGCGGTTAAGCGACAAGCGGGCAACCGTTTCAATAAGCTCAACTATCTCTCTATCAATCACCTTGAACCTTTCCACACGATAATTTTCAACGGCATCTTTGACTGTCTTAATCTCACCTTCAAGCGCTTGGATAACCTGCTTCTTGTTTTCCTCCAAGAAAGCCCTGCGGTCCTCCTCCATCTTAGCGTAGAGACCCGTGAATTCTTTCTGCAAACGCTCTCTCTCCTCACCCACCATACTCTTTATAGCATCAACCTCTTCCTTAAGAGCGGCATCGGCTTCTCCGGCGTGTCCCTTGAACGCTCCCGTTATCTCTCCCAAAAGCAAACCTACTTCCGAAATTTGCTTATTAAGAATCTCCTTGCCGTGTGATGCAACACCCTCCAATTCTTTTGAAAATTTTTCTTTAATAGCCTCATCCTCCGCTTTACGGTCAACAAGAAGTTTTCCGGCTTCCATTTCGGCTTTCGTTCTAATTGCGCGAGCTTGCTCGCTGGCATCTTCAAGCATCTGGTGAGCTTTTTTTTCCGCTTCCTTGGTGATCCTGTCGTACACAGGATACGTTAAATAGCGTAATCTCGTACCAAGCTGGAGTACGATAACAAACAACGCCACTAGAGCGAATATAACCAAAAGAAGCGCCCCCATAACAAAAGACGACGTACTAAGAGGGACAGATGTTTCAAGGAATGTATTAAACGTACTCATAGTCAGGAAAGAAAGGATAAGAAAAAGGAAGAAAAGAAAAAAAAAAATAAGATAGATATTTTTTTTTTAATGATACGGCGACCACCGAGATCTACACTCTTTCCCTACACGACGCTCTTCCGATCTGCACCCTGATCTTCGACGAGGAATAGGCCGAATGTCCCCGGTGGAAGACGTTACGGAAATCCCTTGGTACCATTCGATCGACCTTCCCGGTGGCACCACCAAAGGCGTGCCGTCGAAGAGTCCCGAGATTCTAGCGCGGGACCTCCGCAACCTGGATCTTCCCGATCTCACGGGTAAATCGGTCCTCGATATCGGGGCGTGGGACGGATACTTCTCCTTTGCCTGCGAACGGCTCGGCGCCGCCCGGGTGGTATCGCTCGACTACCACAGTTGGGGCATGGACCGCCGGAACCCGATGGCAAAGTGGACCACTCCAGATGCCAATGATCTCCACGCGTACGAAGATTACTGGGAGAGACCCGGCATATTCGATTTCACGGGGCTTCCCGGCCGCAAGGGATATGACTACGCCCACGGGGAACTCGGCAGTTCAGCCGAGCCGGTCGTGGGCGACTTCATGACCATGGACCTGGCCGCCCTCGGCAGCTTCGATGTGGTGCTCTTCCTGGGCGTGCTCTACCATCTGAAGCATCCCTTGCTAGGCCTCGAACGGCTTCGATCGATTACGGATGAAGTCGCCATCATCGAGACCGAAGGGATCATCGACACAGGAAGCTACGCCAAGTTCATTGCGGGAGCGGAACTCAACGAAGATCCTACAAACTGGTGGGTACCGACGGAAGAAGCTTTGGTGGCAATGTGCCGCACCGCAGGGTTCAAACGAGTTGACATCAAGGTGGGACCACCACCAGCAGCCAAGCGGTGGAAGCGTATCCGCAAGAAACTGCGGCAGCCGTTCGCCTCACCTCCTTCCTCAGCGCACTACCGTGGCGTAGTGCATGCCTGTTCGTAGACGTCGTCAGCCTCACAGGTGGCAGGCGCGCTGTTCAATCATGGTGCTCGGTAAACGACGATCCGCGTGTGTTCGATGTGAAAGAGCGGAAGCTCTCGCGCGAGTTCGACCAAGGCCTCATCCGTCCCTCGACCCTCCAATGGCCCGTCGTAGTCGTGCCACAGCACAAGCCCGCCACTGCGGATCATGCGGAGCGCTTTCCGCGTGTCGCTGATGACGTACGAGTAGGCATGAGATCCGTCGATGAAGACGAGATCCATCTTACCGACATACGGAGTCTCATCCAGAGCCTTGCTGTCGCCGAAGAGCTGCTCGATTTTGTGCGCCACGTCGGAACCGCTGTACAAGAAGGATTCTAAATCCGACTCCTCCAACGCGATTTCGGTGTCCAGCGCACGATCGCGCTCGGACGCTTCATAGAGCACCCGTTGTTCCGGCCCCAGAGTCAGCGTCGTGACCTTGGCATCCGATGCGCTGTTCCGGGCCCAGAGGTAGGCCGTCCGCCCAGTACAGGTGCCGAATTCGAACATGCGGCGGGCGTTCTTGGCCAACACCGCCAGGATCCACGCCTCGTAATCGGTGGTGCCCCCGGGCACAAGGATGCCGCCACCCCCGAGCATCGTTACCTCGGTCCGCTGGCGATCCGGCCCCATGGGTCCGACCGCGAAGGCCTCATCGACTTCCCAGATGGGGGCCTTCGCAATAGGGACTCGACCCCGACGGTCTGCGCTCCGCACCCGGCGTCGCTCGAGACTTTCCCGTCTCAGCCGGCGGCCGGCTTGCACCAGGGTGACGACCAACACGGACGCCAGTACCATTTCCAGAGGTGTCATATCAGAATACCGAACACGCTTCGGTGATGACTTCCTGATACCGGGCCACGATGTTAGGCCATCGATAGTGATCCAGGACGTACTTCCGGCCCAACCGACCCATCGCCTTGGCCGCGCGTGGATCATCCAACACGCCGTCCACCGACCGGGCAAACTCGTCGTAGGTAGTGAACCTCAGGCCACCACCGGACGTGGCGCAATGCTCACTGGTGACGGCGCAGTCCCCGTGCACCAGCACCGGGGTCCCCTGGACCCAACTCTCCATGATGACCAGCGAGAAGCTCTCGTTGAGTGACGGCTGGCACAGGAGGTCTGCCGCGGCAAAAGCATCGATCTTGTCTTCGGCAGAGAGGAACCCCAGATCCCGGATGGACGCTCGGTCGGTCCCAGGCGGTTGCGGTGACACCGAGCCGATGAACACCAGCGTCGCCTGGCGGCTGCTCTCATCGACGTATCGGTTCCAGTACTCGATCAGCAGCGGAACGTTCTTCCCCTCGTCTGCCCGCCCGGCGTAGAGCAGTATGGGGCCTTGGATCCGGTACTTGGTCCGGAACCGTGCAACGTCCCCAACGACGTCGGTATCGATCCCTACTCCGATCACCCGCCGGATCTGCCCGTCGACCGGACCGATCAGCGAATCCCCCAACCTCGCCTCCGCGGCGGTATTGAACAGCAGTCCTCTCGCCGCGCGCAGCATGGCGTGGTAGATACTCAACCGGGCATAGACCCCGTCATCATGCAGGCACGGGATGACCAGGGCACGATCGGGCGCCATGAGCACGCCGTGATAGGTGGAGGCGAACACGAAGGGGATGAAGATGAACAGATAGTCCCGTTGGTGCCGTTTGATGTAGCGATATAGAGAGGGCGCCACGAACATCTGTCGGATGAAGGTCCGTTCTTCCCGGTGGGTGATTCGTTCGCCCCGCGCCAACCTACGGTTGAGGCGGTCGAACGCCTTGGCCCTCCGCCGTTTGACCGGAAAACGCCGCACCGGGATGCCACGATAGCATTCTGTCCCCGGGGCGTGGTGATTCCGGCCCCAGTCGTCGTAGAGGTCCCGAATGCAGGTGGTGAGGATCTCGACATCCATACCGGCCTTGTGGAGATGGTAGGCCGTGGTCCGGGCTTGCGTCTCCGACCCACCGGGGATTAACTCGCCGAACCAGGGAGTGACAAAGGCAACCCTCGACACGAGTTATCCGCCCGTCAATCGCCGAATGCGGCCGCGCCGCAACCAGCGCCACGTCTGGAGCCACGACGGCGCGTCGTCCAATTCTTCCATACCAGCCGGGCTACACCAGTAATCCCGACGCATCGCCGCGAGACGGATCTTGGTTGGGATCGAGGCATAGTGGGTGACGACGGGATCGGGACTGGCAAAACGGCCCTGGTGCACGAAGGGTATGCTATTCCACTCGATCCCCAGCCACTTTACCGGCACATCGTCCACCCGGTCTCTCTCATCCGTAATGCCGTCGTCGGAAAAAGACTCGCGGGAAAGGAGATGCACGAGGGCGGCGTTCTCCCACCACACATGATCGATGTAGGCCTCCATGCCCCAGACCTTCTCCAGAAAGGCCGTCATCCACGGCGTGTTCCGCAGTAACATGATTCCCGCATTGGGAGTGGCCCGCTGACCATCGTGGTGTTTGACGAGGTAGAGATCTTTCCCCGGTTCGACGACGTCACGGATTGATCGGCTGGGGTCCACCACCACGGTATCGGCGTCCATCCACCAGACGAATTCCGCCCCGTGCCGGAAGGCCTCCTGGATCAGCGGAATCTTGGACCACGATAGCGGCCGGCCGGAGCTTTCCAGAGGCTGAAAGGTCAGCCGAAAACCGTGACGCTGGCAGTAGTGACGCAGTGACCGGAGCGAGATATCGCTCAGCGCGCCGAACGCCTCATCGCAGCCCGTCAGGCACAGGATCTCAGGCATCATTAGTCGCCCTGGCCCTGCCACTCGGAGCTGGACCAGCCGCGGTCACAACGCCGCGACCGCGGCCACATAGCGAACGGCGACGAGATTGAGTACCTGGTCGAACCGCTCTTGGGAGACCCGGACGAGGATTTCCCGGGGCGTGGCCGGATCGGTGAGAGTTGCGCTGGAGTCGGGCAGATCCACGTCCTGCCGAATCACCCGCAAATCGAATCCCGCTGCGGCCAGACTCCCCAGGACGTGCTCGGGCGTGGTGCTCGCCCTACGAAGCCCGTAGGGCCAGAATTCGAACAAGACCACGACATCGTCATTCTTCCGAAGTGTTCGTTCCATTCCGGCGAGTGCGTGTCCCTCGGCACCTTGGATATCCAACTTGATGAAATGCACCGGCGCGCCGTCGACGACCGCGTCCACCGTAGTACTTACGACCGTGGCGTGCCCGCGGTCAGCCTCTTCCGGATCGGGAAAGATGCGGTGATCGCCGAGGTTGTCGGCCGAAAGGTGGAGGGTAATGGATTGCCCCACTTCGTCGCTCACCGCGTTGCGGTGGACCTCCACGTTGGCGCAGTGATTCCGCTTGATATTCGCCGTAAGGAGCGCGTGGTTCCGCGGCTCCGGTTCGAACGCGATCACCCGGCCGCCGGGCCCCACCAGGCGTGATGCGATAACGGCGTGGTAGCCAAGATTGGCGCCGACGTCGACCACCGTCATCCCGGGCGCGAGGAGCCGGAGCATGATGGCCGTCTCGACCGGCTCCCACACACCGCTATGGACGATGCGCTCGGTGACCGGATCCGCCAAACTGGCCTGGACCGTGAATATCACGTCCGGTAGCGCTGCGCACCGTGCAGTCCGCGTAGTCGCGTGGCGAAGCTCGCGCATCCGCCGGTGGACGGGAACGGACAGCTTTCGCCAATTGCGTCGCGTCCGCCAGGCGAGCCACTGCCAGAATGTGGAGATGTCCGGCGGGTGCCAAAAAATGCGCGTTGCCCAGCTGGGTTTGGACATGGTCCTCACACGAGTATCTCTCAGCGAATAATCACCGCGCGGAACCGGACGATGCGGTATGGTCGATCGGCCCAACCAGACTGGCCATGGAACGGGCTCAGACTTCCGTGAACACCGAGAGCAGGAAACCAAGACGCCTGCCGTTACGCGACACCGGCCTGTCCGCCATTGACGACGGTCGATTCCGGGATGCGTTAGCAGCTAGAGGCCGGTCAGCCGAGGGGGTATAATACACGTTGAAGAGGCAGAGCGACACCAGCTATACTACTGCCCCGCGGCTGCCAAGGAATCGTTGTCGACCCCACCATGGCTGACGACCGTGAACTAACGGAGACCATTGAAACCTAACAACTGGGGAAAGACGACGCTGGATGGTAGCGCCACCGATCGGACGCGCTGGCTGCTGTTTTGCGTGGCGGCGTCGGGGTTCGCCGTAGCCTCCTTGCCGGCCCAGGAGTTTCCCGACGTCACGCAGCGAGTGACCCGGCCGCAGCTGGCCGCCGCCATGCAACTCGAAGCCGCCCAAGGCTACCACCTAGGTATCTCGGCCAATTCCCCGCGCTTGACCACCAGCGTCATCCTGGCCTTGGTCCAAGACGCACGCAGCCGGGTCGCCGACGGCCCACCGCTTCTGATCCACCACGAAGACTGGTATCAAGCCTATCGCCAAGTAACCGGTTTGCCAGACAGCCTGGTGCCGGATTTCATCGCCCTGCAACGCGAGTACCGACAGGACCAGTACATCGACTACCGGGACCGTACCAACCGGATCATCGTCAAGAAGGGCCCGGCGCCCGACCTGGTCCTGCAGGTGCTGGTGGGCTGGCCCGATGGCCCCGACGTGCCGGCGGAGTACACCTTCGTCGACTCGGCCTCGAGTCCGGCGATGCTGGCGACCAACAAGCGCATCGTTCGCTACCGACTGCTGGCCTATCCCAACATGACGGTGCAAGACGAGGTCGAGGGACTCATCGGCCGACCGATGGGCGGCGTGTTGGGCGCGATGTTCAAGGTGATTGGTCCCGGCCGGGTCGTGTGGTCGCGCTTTGCCGTGTCGCAGGACGGGCTGCTGGTCACCCACTCCCGCGCCAAGAAGGGCTTTGTCGGCGTGACCCAAACGACGACGACATACCCCGACGGCACTATTGAGAAGGACGTCCCGGATGACCGGCCCGATCTCCGCGATATCGAGACCTACCTCACAGACGACCTGGAGATCGAATACCGCTAATGGAAAACCACGTCACGAGCCCTGGGACAACATCGGAGGAAGTGGACCGCTGGTGGCATTCGATCGGTCTCCCCAATGGGCGCACGGCCGGACACAAGACCGCCGATCTTCTCGCCGACGGGCTGGCGTCCCTCGAGCTGCCGGGCCTTTCCGGAAAGTCGGTGCTCGATATCGGCGCCCTCACGCACTGGACCTGGTTGGTCTTCCGGGACGTGGGCATTACGAACGGGCTCACAGTGAACTCGCGAGTGCGGTTGAGCCCGTGGCTGGTGACTTCATGACGATGGGCCTCGAGGCACTCGGCTCGATCGGGCCGCTCCAATAGTCGCCGTTTCCATTCCTGCCCCCGCCGCCCCCGCTGCCCTCGCCGCCCCCGCTTACGGCACCGGCGCCTGGTGCTTCCGCACGAAGAACACCCCGGCGTTTCCTCCGGTAACGGGAATCACCCCACTCTCGAAATACGGATAGTTGCTCCAGGTGCCGCAACAGCCGATCCCCTCGGGTGCCGTGTCGAAATACCCGACTTCGACAGGGTTTTCGCGATCGGAGATGTCGATGATCCTGAACCCGGCCCCGTAGTTCGACTGATACATGAAATTGCCGCGGATGTAGAGGTTGTGATCGGTCTCGGTGGTGGTGGCGAAGTACTCGTTCGCCAGTATGGGGTCGTCCAGGTCGGACACGTCCCATATCAGCGTGCGGGTGTTGCTGACGGTGCCGTTGGGCTCGTCGCCTTCGTCGTTCGAGTAGAAATACCTCATGTCGTCGTTGATCCATCCCTGGCTGGCGTAGGCCACGTTCGGGTAACTCACGATGGCGATGCTCACCGGGTTGTCCTTGTCGTTCACCTCGGCGATGCTGATGGCCGTTTCGTTGGATCCGATGCAGATTTCCCGACCCTGGTAGTCCACGTCCGGCCCGGTGTAGACCACGCACTGCGCGTCGTGACTGTAACCGGTGCCGCGTCGGCCGGTCTCGCCATCGCTGAAGCAGCCGGCGAACGTGGGCTGGGCTGGGTCGCTCAGGTCGATCATGTGGAGCCCGCCGCCGCAGGTGGTGCCCCCGGCGCTGGACCCGACCGCGTAGGCGAACCCGGTCTCTTCATTGATGACGATGTTGTGCGCGCTGGCGATCTTGCTGTAGTGGAAAGTTTCGGAAAACACCACCGACTCGGTCACGTCCCGCAGCTGGGTCAGGTCGAACACCTGCATGCCATGGTCGCCGGCGCCGTCCGACACGATGTAGGCGTGATTGCGGTATACCTTGATGTCGCGCCACACGCTCGATGGCGATGTCGAGGTCTTGGGCAGCTCGCCGAGGTAGCGGGGATTGAGGGCGTCGGTCATGTCGACGAACGATGTCCCGTCGCTGCGGCCGATCAAGGCATATTCACGCCCCGTCTCGGGGTCGGTCCAGCCCCAGATGTCGTTGAGGAACCCCGCCCGCCCACTGCTGATGGCACCGACCGGCAGGAAGGAAACCAGATCGACCTGGGTGCAGTCGTAGCTCGCGGCAAATCCCTCCTGACAATCGATCTGCCCGCCGGTGATGGCCTCGAGACCTTCCGAGCCCGACATAAAGGTGGCGGAAGACACCCACCCCTCCCCATCATTCCGCAGCACCACGGCCGTCCCGGCGCCACCATCGGCGCCCGACACTCCCACGGCGATCAAACCCGCGCCTACGGCGATGGCGCCGCCGTAGGAACGTGAATCGAGCGGATTGTCGGGGACGATCTTCACCACGCCGTACCAGCCGTCCTCGTCGCCGGAAAAGGCGTGGATCGAGGCGCTGCCGGGCGCCCCCACCAACAGCCCGTAATCGGTCACCGCCAGGGCACCGCCGAACCCCGCACGTCTCCGCCCGTCGAACGGCACCAATCGCGTGGACGGCCGCCATTCTCCGGTGTCCTGATCGAAGGTGAATACCGCCACCGCCCCAACACGGTCGTTGAAGCGCGGCATACCGACGTAGGCCCGCGACCCGCTCACGGCAACCGTCGTCCCAAAGCCCGACCTGTCATCCACTCGGCCCGGATCCAAGGCGCCTTGCTCAACCCAGCCGGCGCCGACACGGCGGAAGTGGAACACGGTGCCCTTGCCTTCATTGCTGCCGGGAGCGCCGATCAAGAGGTGATCCCCCGCCACACTGATCGAGGCGCCGAAGCGGTCGCCGGCGTTGGATGAATCGGGCACCAGCTTCCCGCCCCAGTGCCAGCCGTCATCGTCAATGGCAAATACGTAGACGGCACCGGCGGTATCCGCCTGATTCGGCGCCCCAATGAGGGCAAAGTCCGCCCCGAGCACCAGCGAGGCGCCGAACCGGTCACCCACCATCGCGTCACCGGGAATCCACTGCCCTGTCTGCTCCCAGCCGTCTGCTTCGGTCCGGGTGAACTGGAAGACCACGCCCGGCGTCTCTTCCCGGCGCGAATCGGCCGACACCAGGAGCGTGTTGCCGTGAATGGCGATGGCGCTGCCGAAGCGGTCCTGGAGCGCCGGCTGTGCTGCAGTCAATTGGGTCGATTCCTGCCACTCACCCACTTCGTTCTGGCGATAGACGTACACCATTCCAGGAGATCGGAAGAGCACACGTCTGAACTCCAGTCACACTGATATATCTCGTATGCCGTCTTCTGCTTGAAAAAAAA